>JAJYOO010000368.1 GCA_021796155.1 Chloroflexota bacterium | reverse complement strand
GGAAAAATTTTGCAGATCACTGTTCGGAAAATTCATCACGCGTAATCCCAAACTTTTGTTATCGCTTGAGATCAATTCAAACACAACTTGCTGACTATTGTACGGCAAGAACTCGCCTTTAAGCGTAAGCACGCCACCGGACACCGTTGAATTGGCTGGAATGCTGTTAATTGCAACACGTTCATAAATTGTGTTTCCAGGTGGGTTGATAATGCTGTCGCCATTCGAGATCAGCAATACGCGATCAGAAACCAGCGATTGAACATTACCAAGATCGTCTTTGGTGCTGACCTGGATTATTCCCATCTCAGCTGCAGCGCGAATCTCAAATGGAATCTTCACATACAAATAATCGCCAAGTGGATGAAACGGGGCGTATTGAATCGTCCTGCCCAACAAGCGGCCATCTTCTCCGTAAAGATCAAATTGGACTTTGTTACTCTTTCCCGGATAAGCCAGCACGTTCAATTCCAACGGCGAAGCAACTTTCGACATTGGTCCCGGTTTGTTGATTTGAATTGCAGACAATTGGAATCCCGGGCCAAGCGTTGGGACAGCTGTCGGGCTCGGCGTTTCAGGAATCGGCGTTGGGGTATCTGTCATCGCGAGCGTAGGCGTGATGGACGCGGCTTTCGTCGCATTGATGGATTGGGCAGTCAGATAAATCACCGTCGGCAGGTAATCAGCAGGGTACGCCGTCGGGACGGAAGTCGCTCCGGGTAACGCACACCCGGCCAGAAGTCCGGCGAATGAAGCGAAGAGAAAAAATTTTCGAAGCATAAAAAGTCCAACAGGTCTAACAAGTCAAAAAGTCTAACAGGTCAAAAAAGTCCAACAAGTCTAAAAGGTCATGGTCAGACTTGTTGGACTTGAAAACTTTTTAGACCGGCAGATTTACAGACCGTAGATGTCGCTGTATTTGCCAGTCAGATAACGGACGTACGGTTCGGGCGTGATCTTTGAACCGGTCACTTTTTGGACAAGCTCCTGCGGATAATATTTACGTCCATGTTTGTGGACATTTTCGCGCAGCCATCCCAGCAGCGAATCAAATTTGCCTTTGCGGATTTCTTCGCCGAGGCCTTTGATATCTTTGTTGATCTTCTCCCATAACTGGGCCGAAACCAAATTGCCAAGCGCGTAGGTCGAGAAATAGCCGATGGAGCCATAAGACCAATGAACATCCTGCAAAACGCCCAACGCATCGTTGGGAGGCGTGATGCCAAGATATTCCTTCGTCTTTGCGTTCCAGATTTCCGGCAAGTCTTTGATCGCGATCTTTCCTTCGACAAGTGCGATCTCGAGTTCGAGCCGCAGCATGATGTGAAGATTATATGTCGCTTCGTCGGCATTGACGCGGATAAAGGATGGTTCAACTTTGTTGATGGCTTTATAGAAATTCTTCGCACTGACGCCATCCAATTGCGATGGAAAAACCTTCTTGAGTCTCGGATAGAAATATTCCCAGAACGGAAGCGAGCGTCCAACAAGATTTTCCCACATGCGCGATTGTGACTCGTGTACTGCCAGTGATACGGCATGACCAATAGGTGTACGTTCCCAGGCCGGGTTCAAGCCCTGCTCGTACATTGCATGTCCTGATTCGTGCATGGCGCTGAATAACGTCGCCAGCGGGTTGCCAGCTTCAAAGCGATTCGTAATACGAACGTCATTGACGCTGAATGACGTCTCGAACGGATGCGGCGCTTTGTCCATGCGGCCGCGCGTCCAGTCATAGCCAAACTGCTTCGTCACGTCCGCAGCGAAGTTCCACAATTTTTCTTCGTTGTATTTCTTGTGCAGGAATTTATCATCAATTTGTTTGCGGGACGCAATCTTCTTGATCAGTTCCACTTGTTTTGGACGCAGACCATCAAAGATAACTTTCACATCAGCGGTCTTCATGCCCGGCTCGTAATCATCGAGCAAGGTATCGTACGGATGATCCGCAGGCGGGAAGAAACTGATGTATTTCTTGACGAGCTCAACAACTTTTTCAAGATGCGGACGGAAGATGGAAAAATCCGATTTCGATTTGGCTTCGACCCAGGCTTCGAACGCTTTGGTAGTGACGATGGCCTGCTCCACGATAAATTCGGACGGGACACGCGTGGCTTTGTCGTAATCACGCGCCGCCATGCGGACCATTGCCGCATCTTCGGACGACAACGGATCAACGCCCGCGAATTCCTGCTTCAGCTCATCGAGCAGTTTGCCATATTCATCCGATGTCATCTTATCGTGCGAGATCTTTCCCAGCGTGGCAAGCTGCTGGCCGCGCGCCTCGCCGCCGCCCGCAGGCATGTAGGTTTGCTGATCCCAACCCAGCAAAGCCGCAGCGTTATTCAAATCAGAAATCTCACCATATAACTCTTTCAATTGATTCAACTTTTCGCTCATGGATTCTCCTTGATGTCAGACTTTGTATAAATGATGAAAGAACAAAAAATTATCTGCAAATTGCACAGATTTTACGGACTTTTAATTATCTGTACGATCTGCGAAATCTGTGGATCGTTATCAGCTATGCAACCTTCCAACGCAATGGTTCGCCGCGCAACGCGGCTAAGACTTCGTTCGCAATATCCTCCGCGGCGCGAACTTGCGCTTCAACAGTCTGCGCGCCGATGTGCGGCATAGCAATCACTTTCGGATGTTTGACCAGATCGGTCGGACCGGGCGGTTCAGTTGCAAAAACATCCAATGCCGCGCCCGCAACTTTCCCGGAATTCAAAGCGGCCAGCAAAGCAGACTCATCAATGATCCCGCCACGCGCTGCGCAAACGATCCGCACGCCATCTTTCATTTCAGAAAAAGCCATCGGGCCAACCAAGTCACGCGTCTGGACGTTGAGCGGCAGATGCAAAGAGATAAAGTCGGACCATCCGTATAAATCCTGAATCGAAACCGGTTCCGCTCCGCGCGCCTTGATATCAGATTCCTGAACCAGCGGATCATACGCAACCACATTCATTCCAAATGCAATTGCGCGCTTCCCCACTTCCATGCCGATGCGGCCATAGCCGATGATGCCTAACGTCTTGCCGTTCAGCTCGACGCCTTCGAGTTCTTTCTTGAGCCAGTCACCTTTTTTCATCGCCGCGTCGGCGCGAGGAAATTCGCGCGCTAAAGCTAACAGCAAACCAAACGTCAGTTCTGCGACAGCGACCGTCGTTGCGACCGGCGCGTTGACGACGGTCACGCCGTGTTTCTTTGCGGATTCCAAATCAATGTTGTCCACGCCGACCCCGGCTCGTCCCACGACTTTGAGTTTCTTTGCCGCGTCGAAAACCTCGGCTGTGACTTTGGTGCGGCCGCGCACAACCAGCGCGTCGTACTCGCTGA
>JAJYOO010000367.1 GCA_021796155.1 Chloroflexota bacterium | reverse complement strand
GACTTATTGCGTCAATCTGCGGCAATCTCGATCTTGTCCGCTGTGTTGATTGCATTTGGCTACTTGGGGAAAAAGGAATAAGGTGAACAATAAATCATCGCTTCAAAGTTTGCCGCGCAATATTTGGGCCGTAACACTCACATCATTCTTCACCGATGTCTCTTCGGAGATGATCTTCAATCTCGTCCCGTTGTTTCTCGCCAATGTGCTGGGCGTCGGGACGGCGATCATCGGTTTGATTGACGGCATTGCTGAAACGACCGCCAGCCTGATGAAAGTCTACGCGGGTTCGCTCTCCGATAAACTTGGCGGGCGCAAATGGCTGGCTGTCGCCGGTTATGCACTTTCCACGATTTCAAAACCTTTTCTTTTTGTTGCAGCTTCCTGGGAATGGGTGCTCGGTGTTCGGTTTTCAGATCGGCTCGGAAAGGGAATCCGCACAGCGCCGCGCGACGCGTTGGTTGCGGACAGCATTGACGATAAACAGCGCGGACTGGCTTTCGGCGTTCACCGCGCGGGAGATACTGCCGGTGCATTTCTGGGACTTGGGCTGGCTGCGCTCGTCGTCTGGTTGACCGAAGCGAACGGCCTTGATCTCACAAGACATACATTCCAAATTGCTGTGTTGATTAGTTTCATCCCGGCCGTGCTTGGCGTATTGGTATTGATCGCTGGCGCAAGCGATGTTCCGATGAAGACAAAACGCACTTCGGCCCTGCCATCGTTTGAAGGGCTTGATATCCGCTTCAAGCTTTTTCTGTCGGTGGTTGTGTTATTCACGCTTGGAAACTCATCGGATTCGTTCATCATTCTTTTGGGTCAGAATCGCTGACTGGATGTTGTCCAAATCATGTTGATGCTGATGACATTCAATTTTGTCTACGCCGCGCTTGCGGGCCCGCTTGGTTCGTGGTCCGATAAAATCGGACGCCGCCGTTTGATTATCGGCGGGTGGATCGCCTATGGATTGGTTTATCTCGGCCTCGCGCTGTCTCACGCGGGATGGCATGTTTGGGTCTTGTATGGCTTGTACGGAATCTACTACGCCGCTACGGAAGGCGCGGCTCGCGCGCTCGTTGCCGACTTTGTCCCCGTGGAGCGGCGCGGCACTGCATACGGACTCTACAACGCCGCCATCGGACTCGCCGCATTGCCTGCTTCCGTTATCGCAGGCGTGTTGTGGCAGGGCGTCGGCACGTGGACAGGATTCGGCGCGTCCGCTCCGTTTTATTTCGGCGCGGCGCTGGCGTTGCTGGCTGGATTTTTGTTTTGGAAATTGGTGCCTGCAAAGTAGTACGTGTTTATCGCGCCGGGCGAAGGCCGCTAGATCGAAGTCGAGGCGTATAGTATCTGCTCTGCCTTTCGACTGCGCTTCGCTCAAGGCGACGAAAAATATTTGTCGAGCTCATTTGGAATTGGAGACAAAATGAAAATCGTATTGAACATTATTGGCGTCTTATGTCTTCTGCCCGGTATCATCTTTTTCCTGCAAGGAATTAACATCCTGCCCGGAAGTTTTATGACTGGTCAAACTCAATGGGCTATCAATGGCGGAATCCTGATCATCGTCGGCGCGGGATTGTTATGGTTTGCAAATCGTCGCAAGGCATGAGCAAGCAACCTGACAAACGAGTTTTTCGTATAATCCTGTAATCGGTAAAATTTATTGGCAAGGATGACAACATGCGAAGATATGGCAGATACAGATATGTTCCCAGATTTGCCCGACCGTGGCGCCCGTTCCACGGAGCGATCTGGTTAATCGGTCTCGGCATCCTGTTTTTCTTTGGACACTTTTGGCCGGGCATTTTATTGTTGATCGGATTGAGCATGATCCTCGAAGCGGTCTTTCGCGGATCGGCAACACAGTGGCCGCAGAATCCGCCGCCGGCATCCGCATCTTTTTCGCCTCCCGCCGCGTCGACACCGGCTCCCGCGCCTGCTGCGCCAGTCCATCGGATTGATGTGCTTCCCGCCGTATGTCCACGTTGCGGCGGACCAATCCGTTCCTATGAAGTCAGATGGACAGGCGCACAATCAGCGGCCTGCCCATACTGCGGCTCGAACCTGCCGATGAAGCAGCAATAAGCCCCTGAATTGAATATGTGAGATGGAAAACTTGCAGGAGCGAGGAATTGTTTCTCGGTAACTTTTTCACTTGCCGCAAGGATGCGTTTGTTCGCCCAATAATTATAATTGTAGATGAGGAGAACATCTTGAAGGTTTATGATGAATCTCCTTTGTTTCCAAAATTGTACGGCGCTCAACATTGAAACAACAAATAAAACAACTGACTTGTGTTCTTTCAAACCGGCTTAAATCCGAAGGTCATTTTGACACATAGGTCGGAAGAAAAGGCGACGCCTTCCTTGCGGGATTCTGCATCTGCAATTGCGGACTTGATTTTCCCGATTCCGGACTTGTATGCATCATCAGAAAGTGTTGCCAGCTGCGAAGTCGCATTCTTTTTCAGGAAGGGGTCATTCAATACGTCTCTGCCGTGATAGACATCGCGGATTTGTTCCACGACTTCCGTTGTAATATCCTGAAAGCCTTCCTCTGCAAGCCAATCCTGGATCGTTCGGCGGGATGGGAAACGCCGCAGGTCCATCGCCAGAACGCCATCAAAATAATCATACACATACCAATGGTCATCGCCGCTATGCGGATCAGAACCGACCACGGCCAGCACTCCGCCCGGTCTTACGGTGCGAAACGATTCTGCAATGAACGATTGCACATCACCAAAGTGGTGGATGGCATCCACACAGTAAACAAAGTCAAAGGAGTTGTCGCAGTAGGGGAGGCGAATGGCCGAACCCTGTGTCAATTTCAGTTGAGCTGATTGTTTGCCCGCCTCATGCAACATCTTTGCGGAGAAATCCAACCCGTACAACCCATTGGTCAGAGAGTCAAGCAGATTCAACCAATGGCCTGTGCCACATCCTGCTTCAAGGATGCGCTGTGCCTTAACTCGTTCTGCCAGCGCCAGCAATGCCCGGCTGCGTTCTTGGGATGGGTCAGATGAGTATCGCTGGTTGTATTCCGAGGCGATTTGATCGTAATCAAGGCGTGGAATTTTTGACATGGAGAATTTTCAAGTGTGGAATGCTTTGTCATCCCAACGCTGAGCATTGATACGAAAACATTATACTGATGCTTTTGATGAAATAAAACTCACAAATTTTTGGGCAACATCAGTCACAATTATTTTTGGAAGAATTCCATCTTTCTTTGAATTATGAGCTATCCTTCTGTCTGGTTCATATAAGTCTTCAAAATCGTCTAGGCTCGAGCTAATTCTGATTAACCCTCGACCAATTAGATCCCCGCACTCCATCTTAAATTCA
>JAJYOO010000366.1 GCA_021796155.1 Chloroflexota bacterium | reverse complement strand
AATCAGTAATTGCCAGAAGTCCTGACGCGTCACCGGATCAACGCCAGTGGTGGGTTCATCGAGCAGCAGCACGCGCGGACGAGTCACCAGCGCCGAAGCCAATCCCAATTTTTGTTTCATCCCGCCGGAAAGCTGACCAGCGCGGCGCGAGGCGAAATTTGCCAACCCGACGAATTCAAGAATCTCCATCGAGCGTGGATACCATTCATTCGGTTTCAATCCGCGTACTTCCGCGAAGAACCGAATGTTTTCCAGAACCGTCAGATCTTCATACAACGAAAAACGTTGTGAAAGATAACCAAGCTGGGCACGCGCGTCCTCGGTATGCTTCTTTACATCATAGCCACAAATAGTTGCATCACCTGAATCTGCTAATAATGCGCCAACCAGGAGTCGCATGGTCGTGGTCTTGCCCGCGCCATCCGAGCCGACCAGGCCGTAAATCTCACCGGCTTTGACGCTGATTGAAACGCCGTCCACTGCGTGTGTCTCGCCGAAGTATCGGTAAAGATTCTTTGCTTCGATCAAATTTATATCTGACATTGTTTTTTCATCTTTGCCAAATTAGCATGTCATTGCGAGTGGCGCCAAGGCGCCACTCGCAATGACACTCGACATTACTAATCGAGTCTCTTGCGGAAACGCACCGCGGCCGCGCCCATGATGACCAATCCAAAGACAGCAAGAGTCATGAACTCCGTTTGAATAGCGGCTAAGCCCACACCTTTTATCAAGAGAGAACGGATGATGATCAGGTAATAACGCAGAGGAATCATATATGCCACAGCCTGCAGGAATGGAGGCATCGCTTCAAGTGGAAAAAAGAAACCGGAAAGAAAAATGGACGGCAGGAGTGTCATCCAAACCACCAACATGGCTTCCTGCTGCGTATTCGCAATCGTTGAAGCAAAGAGTCCAATCCCGAGGCTGGAGAGCAGGAGCAACCCAGATGATTCCAAAACGAGTGCGAGACTGCCGCGCACCGGTACGCCGAACCACCAATGCCCAAGAATCAGAACTTCGAATGTATCGAAAAAACCAAGCACAACGTACGGAAGAACTTTGCCGACCACAAGTTCCCACGAACGGATGGGCGTGACGATGAGCTGCTCGATCGTGCCGCGTTCGCGTTCGCGGACGATCGTTGTCGCTGTCAACATCGTGGTAATTACATAAAGAATCATGCCAATCACGCCGGGGATCATAAAGTAGGCACTGGCAAGGTCTGGGTTGTACCAAACCTGAGTCAGAAATTGAATCGGCGGCGTGATCCCTGATCCGCGCCCAAGCCGGGACGCGGTTTCGGTCATGATCTTTGTTGAATAAGACTGTCCGATCAATTGGGAGGCCGATAGCGCGGTGGAACCACTGGTCGCATCGGAGCCATCCAAAATCACGGACACTTGCGCGTCGCCTTCAGCCAATCTCAGCGAATAATCAGGCGGAATGATCAGCGCGGCGCGGACTCTGCCATCTTCGATCAATGTTTGAATATCCTGCTGAGATCCCACTTCATAAGCAATCGTAAAATAATTGGCTGAACGGAATGCATCCAGCAGCGCGCGCGATTGCGGCGAACGGCTCTGATCCCATACAGCAATGGGAATGTTCTTGATGTCCGTCGTCGCCGCGTAGCCAAGCAGGAACAACTGCATGATCGGGATGATCAGTGTCATGATCAGCGTGCGCGGGTCACGCAGGATTTGAATGAATTCCTTGCGAACAATCGAAGCGAGGCGCAACGTCATTTGGTCTCCTTTAAAGCCCCGCGCAAAAATATATCCACAAAATAATCGAGCGCATGGGTTTGCATTTCTGGCGGCATGGCGCGGCCAATCAGAATTTCAGTAATGTAGTATGAAAAGAACATACCTAAAAATGCGCGCAATAGAACTGGCGGAGGGATGCGCCGCAAGTTGCCGTCGAGTTTTCCCATGCGTTCTGCAAGCGGCATAATCATTGGCAGGAATTTCTCAAAGACAACAGAGACATGCTGGCTTTTGAACTCCACGATCTCGGTCAGCATCAGGTTGAGGAAGTCGGGATGGTGTCCGAGCTCGGCGACAAGTGAATGCGCCGCATTGCGGACAAACTCTTCCACAGATTTACCTTCCACAGCATTGAGCAATGGAATGATTTGAAAGAACGGATGACGCTCCTCGATGATGGCTTTGAAAACCTCTTCCTTCGATGAAAAATGATTGTAGATTCCACCCAGCGCAAGCCCAGTCCGTTCCGCGATCTGACGCATGGAGGTAGCGGCATAGCCTTGTTCAATGATCAAACTATAAGCGGCGTCCAGAATTGCCCGCCGCGTCCGTTCCCCTTTTGAAATTGACTCTTCGATCATGCAATTGCCTTTTCAAAACTCGATCACAGATTTCGCAGATCGCAGACTTTAGTCTGCATTTTTCAAAAAGCGGACTGAAGTCCGCACTCCGCCGCGAACCAGTAATTTACCAAAGTTATCTTTCAAGCTGGCCGCCACGGCTTTAGTCTCGGAATCCATCTGGGGACATTTTTCTTGTATTCGACATACTCCTGCCCAAATCGCTTCTCCAATCCCGGTTCTTCGGACAATATGAAATAAACCGTATTCAGAATAAAGAAAAAAAGTGCCAACGCGGCAATTCCATACGAAGCAAACAAGATTGCCTCGCCAATTTGTAGAATGATAAGACTCAGGATCATGGGATTTCTGACATAGCAATACAGACTCGCAACAATAAGCTTCCTCGTCGGATCCCACGGCATGATCGTGCCGTTGCCGATCAAAATGAACATCCTGGCGGTCGCTGTAAACAGCGCGAGGCCGATAACAATGATCGCTAAACCAGGAATCAACAAGCTGATCGAAGATGTAATGGCCGATTGAATCGGTAAGCGTCGCTCGAACAAGAGGATAAAATAGGGAACCACGATACACACGACAATCGGCGCGATGAAAGAGCTCAAGTGCCTCAAGACATTCTTCATTACTTCATCCTCCAATCAGGTAATAGTTATAAAAATGAACGAGCGTTCATTTTTATTTTAGACGACAAGAGCCAATCTGTCAAGTGATAAAATCCATTTCATGCTGCCAAACGCCGAAGCCTTCATCCGCAAACATTTGCGATTCAATTTCATCATCGGTATGTTCGACGGCGGCTTCTTCGGTTTCGGTGTTGGCTTCGCTTCATTCGCGGCGGTCATTCCGCTCTTCGTTCATCATCTCACGGATTCCGCTCTGCTGGTTGGCCTCGTCCCCGCGGTCCACAATATCGGCTGGCAACTGCCGCAATTGCTCACCGCCGGCTGGATGTCCGGGATGAAGCGCTACAAGCCTCTTGTTTTGCTGATGACGATTCACGAACGCGT
>JAJYOO010000365.1 GCA_021796155.1 Chloroflexota bacterium | reverse complement strand
GCCAGATAATCGGCCTGGTTCTGGGCAATCGTCATCAAAATGGAATTGACGTTATACGGAGACAATCCATTTGCCGCGCGCAGCGAGTTGACCGCGGCTACGAGATCATAGCTATTTACCGCAGAAACCGCTTCGGGTCCGCGTGCCGAACCGCTCATGTCAGGCAAAAAACCAACGCCAAAAAGAATCAAGAGCGCGGTCATAAGCAAGATCAAACGAATCTTCATACAGCGAAAATTATAACCGCGTTGCCTGAGAGATTTTCAGTGGAGCCAAAGTCAGATAAACTTGACGCATGAGCACTGACATGTATCAAATTCGCGTCTGCCAAAACTGCGGACTGCGTTATCCGCTTGTAAAAGATCAGCAGTTTGGCGAACGTTGTCCGGTCTGCCTCGGGCAAACCATCGCGGTGATCGAACAGCCCCTCGACCACGAGCCGCAAACGGATAATCAAAGGCTCGATTCAAAAATCAATCTGCGCGCCCTTTTGGACAACATTCGCTCCGCTTGGAACGTCGGTTCGATTCTGCGTTCGGCGGATGGATTTGAATTTCAACACGCATATCTGTGCGGCATTACTCCGACTCCCGAAAACACAGACGTTCGCAAGACGGCACTGGGCGCGCAGGATTCTGTTGGATGGTCGGCGCACAAAAATGCCGTTGAGTTGATAAAGCAATTGAAAGAAGAACGCTTTGAAATTTGGGCGCTTGAGCAGACCGAAAATTCCATACCGATTCATTCCGCGTTACGACAATCAAGTGCATCAAGAAATACTATTTTGGCTGTAGGCAATGAAGTGACAGGGGTTGACTTAGGAATTTTGGAAATTGCGGATCACGTTGTACACCTCCCCATGCGCGGGCGAAAGCGATCATTCAATGTCGCAATTGCATTCGCCGTCGCCGCGCAGATTCTGCGATCTCAATTTTGATTACGTGTCTTTGTGATGTTGCGATTTCATGGCTACGCGCAATTCGCGTTCGACCACCACAACCGGATGTTCAGCCACCACTCCAGTTCCCTGAGCAATCTGCATCCGACACGCAGTTCCCGTGGACACAACGATTGCATCGCCTCGCTGATTGACTTGCGGAAATAACTTCAGCCCGCCAATCTTTTGTGACAATTCATAATGCTCGGCTTCATAGCCAAAGGTTCCCGCCATGCCGCAACAACCAGCATCGGTTTGCTCGACAACAAATCCACAGGCGCGTAAAAGTTCAATCGTCGCCTTTAGCCCATTTGGCAATCCGTCGTCCGATGGACCTTCCGCGCGTTGATGGCAGTGCGGATGAAATTTGATTTTCTTTGCCGATGCACTCAATTTCAAATTCGAGAATTTATCAGAACGAATCAGAAATTCGTCCAGCAACCAAATTCTGCTTTTGTGTTGAGATAATTCTTCGGCGTATTCCGGCAGCAAATCTGCATAGTCATTTTTCAACATATAAATTTCCGGCGGCTCAATTCCAACTATTGGCAAAACACCATCCGGGTCAAAACGATTAATTGCATTCAACACTTTTTCGGCACGTTGACGCGCTACTTTCAAAAAACCTTTTGAAAACAACGCTGCGCCTGCGCCTATTACAGGTAAAACCTTCACATCGAATCCAAGTTCGAATAAAAGATCAAATGCGGCTTGTTCCACTTGCGGTTCGATGTAATGCGAATACGGATCAGGCAAAAACAAAACTGTCGAACTGGATGCTGAAATCATTTTGGCATTTGCGCGTCTAGTTGAAAATTTTGGAAAGGGTCGTTCAGGAGCAATTCCGCTTAACCTCGCAAGCACATGTCGCGCAAACGAAATCCCGCTTACGAAGTTGGCAATTGGCGCAATCGTCGAGAGCAATTTAGCGGTGATATGAAAATAACCAAACACATAGTCGCGCAATGGCCGTCCATGCGATTTGTAATATTCATCAAGAAATGCAAACTTGAGCTTCGCCATGTCCACGCCGCTCGGACATTCGGCTTTGCAGCCTTTGCAGGCGAGGCAAAGATCGAGAGCGTTCGCAACAGCAACCTCAATTTCGGACTGTGGACCGTTCACCATTGACCGTCCACTATCCGCGGTCCGCGGCCTGCTAATCATTGCCCGCAACAAATTCGCTCGTCCACGCGTCGAATTCTGTTCCTCGCGCGTTGCTTGAAACGACGGACACATCACGCCCGTGTCTTTTCGGCAAACGCCCTGCCCGTTGCATTGTTCGATTGCGCCAGCAAGTCCATCGGCATGAGCAAAATGTAATGACGTCGTCCAAGCACGAGCTTGATAATTTGTTCCATAACGCAAGTGCGAATCCATCGGCGGTGTGTCAAACAACTTTCCCGGATTCAACAAACCGTTTGGGTCAGCGGCATGTTTCAAGGTGTGCATCGCGGCGAGCAATTCATCGCCATAGGTTTGCTTCAGCCATTCGCCGCGCGCGATTCCATCACCGTGTTCTGACGCCATTGCGCCGCCGAGTCGCAAAGTCAACGCCAATGTTTGTTCTGCGATCTCACGCAAATCATGAACGCCGCTGCTTGTCTTCAAATTTAAAATCGGGCGAATATGCAAGCATCCCGCGGACGCGTGCGCGTAAATTCCGCCTTCGGTTTGATGCTCAAATAAAATCTTTTCAATCTCGCGAACAAAACCGCCCAATCGTTCAACCGGGATGGCACAGTCTTCGATGAACGTTGTCGAACGCGCGGGCTGCTGCCGCGAATCCAAAATTCCCAAGCCAACTTTGCGGATGTTCCAAACGCGCGCTTGTTCTTCGGATGATTCCGCAATAACAACATCATCACGTAGATGTTGAACCGCGTCCTTCAGGACCTCGGGCCGGTCGCCGCTAAATTCAACAACCAGCACAGCAGCTGGATCGCCGTTAACCCAATCCATCTGACGCGCGTACGCCGGGATACCGCGCGCCAATCGCAAAATCATTTGTGGAATCAATTCAATTGCGGATGGATGATGGTCCAATAAACTTGGCACAGCATCGCAAGCTTCCGCGTTGCTGTTATAAGCAAGGATACCTAAAATCGTGTATTTTGGTTTTGAAACCAGATTAACCGTGGCGCGACGAATGACAGCCAGCGTCCCTTCGCTGCCTGCCAGCAAAGCCGCTAGATTTATTTTCCCATTTTGACTCGGCGGATAGGTTTCGCCAACCCATTGCGGCGGTTTGGATGGCGACCACGGCAACAAATAATTCAATCGGTATCCCGCTGAGTTGCGCCACGATTTTGGATAATGTTGTTTGATAGCTTCGGCATACTTCTCGCGAATATTGAGCGCCGTCGAAACGATATTCGACATTCGAGATTCGGAATCCGAGTTTCGAGTATCGAACAACGAATT
>JAJYOO010000364.1 GCA_021796155.1 Chloroflexota bacterium | reverse complement strand
AATCGAATTCGGTCGGAAGGAACGCAATTTGACTTCCTTGATCATATCGCCGCCCCCCATAAATGGAGGCATCGCTTCGAGCAAGTCTGCTTTGCCATACAAAGCGCCAATGCCGGTCGGACCACAGCAGACAAAAAAGGTGGCGTAGCATCGTTCACTTTCGATGGCATTCATCCGCATGATGTCGCGCAGATTTTAGACCGCGATGGCATTGCTGTCCGCGCCGGACATCATTGCGCCCAGCCGCTGCATGAAAAATTTGGAATCCCTGCCACCACGCGTGCAAGCTTTTATCTCTACTCGACGAAAGATGAAGTGGATGCGCTGGTCAATGGGATATATAAAGTGAAGAAAGTGTTTGGATAAGTAAGTCTAGAAGTCCAACAAGTCTTACAAGCCAGAATGTCGCTTTGTTGGACTTGGAAGACTTGCAGACTTGTGAGACTGGTTATGGACGATCTCTATCGCGAAAATATTATTGAACATTATAAGAATCCGTCGCACCGCGGACATCTCGATCCGCACGATATTTCATTTGCGGACAACAATCCGCTGTGCGGCGATCACATCCAAATTGATTTACGTGTGGACAAAGACGGCAAAGTCACTGATGCGCGCTTTGATGGTCATGGCTGTGCCATTTCGCAAGCCTCCGCTGATTTGTTGATCGAGTCCGTTATCGGCAAATCGCTGGACGAAGTCAAGACATTGAATAAACAACACATCCTCGATATGCTCGGTATTGACCTTGGTCCCGTGCGTTTAAAATGCGCCTTGCTTTCGTTAAAAGTCTTGAAGGCTGGCGTCTACGGTTTAGGCGAAGCCAGCGACGATTTGGCGGAATGATTTGACCGCGGACAGTGGACAGTAGACCGAAAAGAGAATATGGTCAACGGTCTGTCGTCCGCGGTCGGGGATCGTTATGTACAACTACACAAAGATAGATGAATCAAAAATCGAATATGTTGAAATTGCGCCTGCCAGCGAGTTGCCAAACGGCGAACGGTTGTTTGTCGAAATCCAAGGCAAGCCAATTGTAATCTTCAATATTGCCGGGCAATATTTCTCGATTGCCGATGTTTGCAGCCATGACGATGGACCGGTGGGTGAGGGAACGCTTGAAGGCTACAGCATCACTTGTCCGCGGCATGGCGCGCAATTCGATGTACGAACCGGCAAAGTATTGAAGATGCCTGCGGTAGTGGATATTCCTGCGTACCCTGTCCGGGTTATGGATGGGATGATCCGACTTGGAATTCCAAAAGACTAATTCTGGCAAACAGGATAAAAACTGCGGAGAAACTCCTCCGCAGTTTTGCATTTACCAATCTCCCGCGTATTCAATCGCGTAAGGCTTCGTGATATTTTCAATCCTGTGCCGCCGCAATTCAACTAGTTGTCGAATATGCAGATTGTCATGCGCGATCCACGAAGCGAAGATAACGCCTGCGGATCTCGGACCGTACGGCGTTGTGTACGTTTTGTTCCAATCAACATTTGATAAATCTTTGAGCCACTCTAACGACTTCTTGCGTTCGTCGAAGAATTTTTCCTTCAGCGCTTGGAAGTTTTGCTTATTGTATTTTCTCTCAGTCACCCATCCCTCGGTATCGATCCTGTGCCATTCTTGATTTTGACGGTGAAGGATGAAATCCAAGTGCTCGCGAAAATCTTCGCGCTCTTCATCGTAAAGGTGGCAAGCCACTTCGAGAATTGACCACGACTCAGCATTCGGTTTTATGCGCGCTTCTTCCTGAGATATGCCAGAAAGCAAAGCACGGATCATCTCCGTGCTGTTTGTTAATTCTTGATAAAGTATTTTGAATTCCATTCAACCTCCGCTTACCATTAACCATGATCCATCTTTATTCACACTTCTCGAACTTCCCAACAATCCTCAGAATATCAAATCCTTCCGCAAAGGGATGCTCCGCCAGTGCACCGTGTCGAATCATGGTGGCTCGCAACAAGGCCGGATCAAAATAATACTTGTCGTGATACGTTCCGTATTCCGATAGAGCCTCGAGTTTCTTCTCGACATCTTCTTCAGTCACTTCGACTAAAAAGTGCGGGAAGAATCCGTAGGATGAACGCACCACATCGTAACCCAACACGGTGATGCCGCGGTAGGCGCGTAATGCCTCTTCGGTTACTACGTTATGGTCCTGGTGAATATCCTGCCGCGTGTGGGTGAACACGATCTGCGGCTTGAATTCTTTTCTAATTTCAAGAAGGTATTCCAGAATCTCCTGCCGCATATCGGGAAATTTTCGGGTGATGAATTCCTGGACGACAACCTTTTCTTTCGGGACTCCTAGGACTGCCATGCTCTCGTACAGTTCCTTTACCACATTCTTGAGCGACGGATTTTTCTGATTATCCGACAGGGTTACGCACAGCACCTCGGTCTGATTGACGATGTGATGTAACAAGGCACCACATCCCAGTTCGATATCGTCTGGATGTGCGCCGAGAAAGAGAACGCGTTGGCCGTAGAAGTTCATGTTTCACACTGTCATTACGAGCCGCCGTAGTTTGGTGGCATAGCAATCTCTACTAACCACCGAACGGGAGATTGCTTCGCTTGCGCTCGCAATGACATCCCTTTATTTTGTTGCCAGAATCCCACCGACGACTTTCGTCATCACCAGTTTGCCGTCGCGCTTGAACCAACGCGTAGCGACTTTTTCGATTTCGCCAATCAATGCTTCGTACTCATCGTGATTATTGAACATTGAAGTCCAGAGCTTGCGATCTTCCGAAAGCGAGGCGCGGACATAATCAATAAACGGCGCAACCGCCGGGAAGGTGAGAGGGTTTTCAAAGGTCAGCAATTCGGTCTTTGAAAATTTGCCTTCGATGGTTTTATAAATATCGCCTTTAAAGCGCGACGAGCCGGGCATGGGCGGGATTGGTTTATTCGTTGCTTCTTTGATAATGTCGTAGAACATCTTCTTGTTTTCAGGCAATGGGCCGGTGACGAAAAGCCGTCCGCCGGGCTTGAGCACGCGGTGAGCCTCACCAAATGTAAAGTCCAGGTTGGATGCGTAATAAATAGCAAACGCCGACGATACGAGATCAAACGTATTGTCCGCGAATTCGAATCGTTTGTTGAAATCCAAAAACATGAACTTGCATTTGTCACCGCGTTCTGCGTTTTTCGCACGCGCTTTGTCGAGCAGTTCATTCGAAAAATCGCCGCCGGTAATATCAGCCTTGTGTTGGCTGTGATCGCTGTACAAAAAACATTGCTTACCCGCGCCGCAACCAACATCCAAGATTTTCATTCCCGGTTTGGGCTGAAGCAGTTCGGTCGTCCATTGGTCAATGTTACGGGTGCCATATTTTTCGTGAATGTCAATGCGCG
>JAJYOO010000363.1 GCA_021796155.1 Chloroflexota bacterium | reverse complement strand
CCATCCAAAATTGCGGCGCGCCGTTATAGAAATGTCCCAACTGCGCCCAAAGAGCAATCGCGCCTGCCAGGATCAAGAACAAACCGGGAAGGACGGAAGAAAGTTTGGATCTCATTTCATTCTCCTTGATCAGTCGCCAACGCGGACGACGCCGCCAATTCCGCTCACGTCTTTGCTGACGGTCGGATTGCCATAATAATTCACTGAGCCTACGCCGCTGACGTCAGCAATCAATTCGCTCGATGGGTGAACGGTCGCGCTGCCTGTGCCCGAGACATGAACGTTGGCGCTCTGGCTCATCAAATCTGCGCCGCTAAAACTTCCCAGGCCGCTAATGTTTAGCTTCACACTATCAGCCGCGCCGCTGACCTTGACGCTTCCTGCGCCGCTCAAATTGCAATTGAGATTGCTGAGTTTGACATTGTCAAATGTGATTGATCCGGCGCCACTAATATTCATGGTCAGGTTATTGGTCTGCAAATTACCGACCTGCACTGTCCCGGCGCTGGAAAAATTCAAAGAGCGCAAGTCCTTTACGTTGATCGTAATCTTCACCGGACGACTGGGGTTG
Source organism: Chloroflexota bacterium (assembly GCA_021796155.1). Next base: position 2,796 of record JAJYOO010000363.1, on the reverse strand, counting down.
ACGCGTGCACTCCACACCGGCTCACCGTTATCAATGGAAAGCGTGTCCCCAACGACCTGCGTACGCAACTGCGGCAAAACATTGTCATCGGCCTCGATGGTCACAGATTCAGTCTGACCCTGATTGATAGTGACCTCTGCCGGATAGCTAATATTAATGCCGACAAAACCGCTTACATCGCGGTTTTGCGTCACGATCTTTCCAGACCCGGGAATGGCTCCGTTGAAATCGAAGTTGATCCCCCACTGAGGCGTATTCCATCCCAACTGCGGCGCGTAGAAAACGACAGCCACCGCGCCGCCAACGACGAGTACATCAATCACGATCCGCAGCCACGGCAGCCAGGTGCGCGCCATAATTCCGAGGCCTGCCGCGATCAACAGGAACGGCCAAAAGCGGGCCAATGCCCACAAATTGTCAGCGGGCAGCCTGCCCATGCTGACCATCAACCAGATCACACCCGCGGCGATGAGCGCCAACGGAAAAAAGAAGGAACGGTCTTTCATTTCTGCATCTCCATCTTGGATTCAAATTCAGTTTGAAGGATTGTTCGGAGCTTCTGAAGGGCTTTGCTCCTCAAGCTTGCGGGTTCTAAAAAGACCTGTGCGCGAAATAACCAGGTACACGCCCAACAAGATCAGCAGGACCGGGAAGAAATATTGACGCGGGCCGAAGAACGAGAAAAGCATTCCAAAGATCGCTCCAAAGATGACGAACAGGATCGCGCCGACTTTCATCACGCTGATCCCAGCCTGACGGCGTTGCTCATTGCCTTCATACGCGCCCATCAAAAAGATTCCCAGCCCGACCGAGATAATGGTGATTGTCCAGCCGTACGACCAACTCACCCAATCCGCGGTCAAATTCTGGAACAGAAGCATCAGTCCGCTGACGGTGATAATGCTGCCCGGAATCGCCATGAAAGCCATGGACTTTCCGCCCGCCAACATGGCTACAAAGAACAATGCGCCAAAGCCAATGACCGCAAACGGCCAGAAGGAATGCCAAAAGGCAGACTGGTTGAAAATTTGTCCCAACAGAAACAAAATGCCTATTCCAATCAGGATAAGGCCAGCCATAATTACGCCGGTATTTGAACGATTGACAGACATATACATTCTCCTTTTCATTTCCTATACGAGTTTACGGAAAGAAAGGTTTAAACGTATCCGCCGTTGGTCGAGTGTTAACTATCCGCATGGATAGGCAGACAAAGCTTCCCCGCATCAACCTAGCCGTTTAACTAACATTGCCAAGCATTTGTAAAATATCTGCGAGACTTAATCCTTGAAGCAATGGTATGCCAACATTGACTTGCCCCCCACAAAGCCGATCCAACTTTTGAGTTAGGATTAGCGAAAGGAGACAGGCGACAACGGAATGTGTCAATGGTTTGAGACACCTGAGTTTAGAATCATCACTCTAAATTGAAGCTCGCTGAACCGCTTCCTGCGGAGCATTCTAATTCCTTCGGTCCCCGGAAAATGCTCCCGCAAATGGAAGCGGTTCAATCGCTTTCGGTTCAGTAGGTGGGTTGATCCAGACTGCGGTGGGCAAAGTAGGTGGTTGAGGCACTCCTTTCACGAAGCGTTAGGGGTTCTTTTGATAAGCGGTATGCAAAACCTGCTGGCGATGATCGAACACAGCTTGCGCTTGCCCACAATGCACTTCGGCGGGTGTCAACAATCCGAGAACACTGTGATGGTGTTCATAGTTGTACCAATAGAAGAAAGCGGCAGCCCAAGTGCGGCCATCTTGCATACAACCAAACCGCTCCGGATAATCCGGCCGGTACTTCATCGTTTTGAATTGTGATTCAGAAAACGGATTGTCGTTTGAGACATGCGGCCGCGAATGATCTTGGTCACGCCTAGATCCGCCATCAGCAGGGCCACCGGCTTCGAAATCATGGAACTGCCGCGGTCCGCATGAATGGTCAGTTGCCCGGGCACGATCCCTTGCCGGACACAGGTAGCCGCGATGAGTTCTTCGGCCAAGGCAGATGATTCCCGTTCCGCAATCATCCAGCCCACGATATAGCGGCTGTAGACATCCAGGATTGTGTAGAGATAGTAATAGGTCCATTTGGTTGGTCCCAGCAATTTAGTAATATCCCAGCTCCATAATTGATTGGGGCCGGTGGCTAGGAGTTCCGGTTTGGAGTAGTTCGGGTGCCGCAGCTGGTCTCGGCGTTCCCGCACTTCCTCATGTTCCTCCAAAATGCGGTACATTGTTCGCCAAGAACACAGATATTGTCCTTCATCCAACAACGTGGCGTAAACCTTGCGCGGCGGCTGATCGGCTGTTCAGCACATTGCGCACTGCCTCTTTCTCAGCATGACTCAACGCTCTGGGTAAGAGGATCTCGGTCGCTGGCTTCTGCACTCTGGTGCCCTTCTGTCGACGTAGTCGGTAGAGGCTGCTATGCCGTACCCTCAATACCTGGCAGGCCTTCCTCACGCCTATCTCTCGCGCCAGAGCTTCTGCCGAAGCGGTCAACTCAACGAGTCCTTTCCCGGCTCCTCCTCGAGCGGTACCCCTAGGATTTGCGAGACTTTTTTTGGACTTCAATAATGAGCTTGGCTTTGCGTAGCTCCTCTTGCAACCGCTCCACCTCGCGCTTCAATTGCACATTCTCGGCAGCTTGGGCATCCTCTTTTGGGCCGCGGCGATGCTCTCCCAACCCATCCAGTTCACCGCGCTCCCGCTGTCGTCGCCATTCCGTGCGATTTGAGGAATACGGGCCTTCGCACCGGAGTAGTGGCTCCGATCTCCCGCTGCCTTTGCACGCCTCTG
>JAJYOO010000027.1:12838-14195 GCA_021796155.1 Chloroflexota bacterium | reverse complement strand
GCAAGCCGGATTGCTTCTGCTAGCTGCGGCAGGATTGCGTCTCGGCGTGCTTCCGCTTCACCTGCCTTATCAATCTGATTCATCTTTGCGTCGCGGACTCGGGACCATGCTGCGGCTTGTGTCTGCGGCATCGAGTCTGATTCTCTTGGCACGCATCCCGACTGCGAGTCTCGAATCACCGTTCACGCCGCTGCTTTTGATCTTATCGGCAATTGCTGCGTTATACGGCGGATGGATGTGGATGCGCGCGCCCGATGAATTAACTGGCCGCCCGTTTTGGATGATCGGCCTCGCCGGTCTCGCAGTTGCGTCTGCATTGTTCGGCGATTCGTCAGGCTCGGTTGGTTGGGGCGTGGCATTGATTCTGGCAGGCGGCGCGCTCTTCCTTTCTTCGCTTCAACAAATCTGGTTGAACCGCGCCTTATGGATCGGCGCGTGGGCATTATCATCGCTTCCATTTTCACTGACCGCGCTTGGCTGGCAGAACAACACCAGCAACTGGGGATTTCTTCTTCCAATTTTTTTGGTCGCGCAAGCTTTTATCATGACCGGGTTTGTGCGTCACGCGCTGCGTCCATCCACGCGCACACCGTTATCCGCGCAACCGGTTTGGGCAAAGACGGTTTATCCGGCAGGCATTGGCCTTTTGATTTTGATTCAATTCCTTTTGGGATTCTGGGGATGGGACGGCGCGCTCACGATTGGATTGGTCCCGGCGGGCATTGCCGCTTCGCTCCTGACTTTGGGCCTGCTGTGGGCCATGCCGCGTTTCTCTTTTCTCAACCCGGTCCGCGCCCATTGGATTCAGCCCACGGTCGCATCGCGCCTCGACAGGCTTTATCAAAACCTTTGGGTCCTCTACCGCTGGCTTGGACAATTGACTCAATCCATTTCAGATGTCCTCGAAGGCGATGGCGGCATCATGTGGACTTTATTGTTTCTGATTTTCTTCGTCCTGCTGATTGCACAAAGGAAACCATAACATGCTTGCCATCATCCTTTCATGGATTGCGGTCATGATATTGCTGGCGACATCCGCCGGTTTGATTCTTAATAGCGATTGGCGCTGGGATTTGGGTCTGCTCGCCGCACAATATTTGGGCGTTTTCATTCTGGTTGCTCAACATTGGCCGATTGGCATGGCTGCTGTCAAACTGGTCACAGGCTGGATGGCAACCGCCGCTATAGGAATGACGCTGAATGCCCTTACATCTCATGAAGAAATCATCGAAGAATTTTGGCCGCGCGGCCACGCATTCCGATTATTCATGGTCGGCATGATCGTCGTGTTGTCCATTGCAGCGACGCCGCGCGTTGAAAACACAATCCCCGGAATCGGATTTCCCGTTGTTGCCGG
>JAJYOO010000027.1:0-12738 GCA_021796155.1 Chloroflexota bacterium | reverse complement strand
GCAATCTTTCCGCTTTACACATGGATTCCGCAACTGCTCGAAGAGACATCACCATACGCAGCCGGATTCCTTTTATGGCTTTTGCCAACGATTGCCAGCATCTTTGGCATGAGTTTCCTGGACCGCTACGCCTGGCTGAGGACATCGCCCGATATCTTGGCGGGTCTGCGCGGGATCGGGTTGTTGATGCTGCTTGCTGGAGGTTTGTGGGCCGCCTTCCAGCGCAGGCTGGAACGATTGATGGCTTACACTGCCATTGCGGAGACCGGATTTATTTTGCTGACGATGAGCCTGATGACTCTCAGCAGCCTCGATATTTTCTTTCTATTAATGATCCCGCGCGGACTCGGCCTTGCCATCTGGGCATTGGCATTATCAATTCTCAAAAAAGAAAAAACGTCTTTAGAATTCTCGTCGGTGCAGGGATTGGCTCGCGCGTACCCGCTCGCATCCATCGCGTTGGTGCTCGCCGCGCTTTCAACAGCAGGCTTTCCTTTATTAGCCGGTTTTCCACCGCGTCTCGCACTCTGGCAGGGACTGGCCAGCGAATCAATCGGCTCCGCGATTTGGTATTTGATCGGCGTGCTCGGATTGTTGGTGGGAGCGGTCAGGATGGCGGCTGTGCTGGTCATGCAAAGAGAAGAAACCGGCTGGACTTTAAAAGAGGATTGGATTCAGCGCGGTATGTTGGGTGTTGACATCCTCGGCTTATTCCTGCTTGGAATAGTTCCTCAAGCCGCCCGCCCGCTTCTTGAAAATCTCCCGCTCATGTTCCAACATCTGGGCCGCTAGAACCATTTAACCGACATGCTATAATCTATCCGCTCTTCGGAGGATTTCATGGAATTCGAACAGATCACGAAACGTCTCGAGTGGCTCGACGATCAACAGCGAAAGAATAAAACCGCCCTTAGCGATTTAGGCCAGCAGTTGACGTCCATCGAGACGACCGTTAATGCTTTGAGCAAACAGCTCAAAGGTCTTGCCAAGGAAATCGAAGACCTTGCACCGGTCACAGCGCGCTTGAATCAATTCGATCAGATGATGGAAAAGCAGCGCGGCGATTTGAATAAACTTGTTGATGCCGCGGAAAAGCGCGCTCTGCGACGCGAGCAGGAATCGGCGAAGTTGAACCGCACAGAATTGAATGAAATAAATAAATCCATTACAAAGATTGCCGCGCAATTAAAGTTTGACGAGATTGACAAGCAATTCAAGGTTCAGGCCCACGAGGAACAGCGGCTCAACCTGGCGGTCCAGGATATGCGTACGAAAGTGGAAGAGGCCGCGGAAAAAAGCGATCAGGTGCTGATTGCACTAAAGCCAGTTGAAGAAGCGCGTCGGCAGGATGTCAAACGGCTGACCGATTTGCAGGGTGAGTTGGCCGCTGTCCGCAAACGCGCTGATGATGCGCGCGAAAAATCTGTTTTGCATACGGACAGTATCCGCAACATGGAGAATCGCATCACGGAATTGCTCGAAACTGAAAGCGAACGCAAGACGGCGCAGACTGCCTTTCTCGACCAGCAAGCGATCGCACAAGTCGAACGGGATCGCGCATGGAAGGAATGGCAGGAGCAATACGAAGTCTTCAAGAAGCAGGCTGAAAATATTCAACTGCAGGTCGCGGCCCTCGACGATACCATCCGCGCTGCCAAACGCGCGCAGGATGCATACACCGAGATCAACCAAAAGATGGAACGCCGCACACTCGAAGTCAGCGAGATGCAGCGGCTTGCTGAGGAACGTATCCGGCAGGAATGGGTGGCATTCAAAGCTGACGAGCAAAAACGCTGGACCAGTCATTCGCTCTCGCAGGAAGAGACCATGCGTGATCTCCGCAAAGATATTGACAAAGTTGAACAGCGCGTCACGCAACTTGACGACACATCGCAGACGCTGCAAGATCAACTACATCAAACCACCGATACAACTGAACAACAACTTCAGGAATTGATGAACGTCGCCAACGAATGGCTGGCGGCCTACGAACGAATCATGGGCCACGCAAAAACAAAAGCGAAGAAAACCGCGCGGTAGAGCTGTTCTTTCCTCTTTCTTCTTTCCCAAAAGAAAGAGGAAAGAAGAAAGAGAACATAATGCGCGTCATTGGAACCGCCGGTCACGTTGACCACGGTAAATCCACATTGATCGGGGCCCTCACCGGCACACATCCCGACCGCCTGAAAGAAGAGCAAGCACGCGAGATGACCATCGAACTTGGCTTCGGCTGGCTCATGCTTCCAAGCGGCGAAGAAATCGGCATCGTGGATGTCCCCGGCCATCGCGACTTCATCGAAAATATGCTGGCAGGCATTGGTGGAATCGACGCGGCGCTTCTGGTCATTGCTGCGGACGAAGGCATCATGCCGCAGACTAAAGAACATCTGGCGATTCTCGATTTGCTTCAAATCCCATCTGGCTTGATCGTTCTGACAAAAATTGATTTGATTCAAGAGAAGGATTGGCTTGACCTCGTCGAAGCGGACATTCGCGCCGCGGTCAAAGATACAGTTCTGCGCGATGCGCCGATTCTGCGCGTCTCAGCCCGGACCCAAAGCGGACTCGATGAACTGAAAGCTGCTCTTGTCGAAATCCTTCAGCCGATACCCACGCGGCTCGACCTGGGCCGTCCGCGCCTCCCCATTGACCGAGTCTTCACGATGAGCGGATTCGGAACGGTTGTCACCGGCACACTGAGTGACGGCCGTTTCTCAATCGGTGATGAGATTCAAATTCTGCCATCCGGTTTGACCGGACGAATACGCGGCCTGCAAACGCACAAGAAAAAAGAAGAGACTGCAGTTCCCGGTTCGCGCACCGCGGTCAACATTTCAGGAATTGCATCCGAACAAATTCAGCGCGGCGAAGTTTTGATTCATCCCGGTCAATATCAACCCACACGCCGACTTGACGCTCGCTTTCGTTTGTTGCCAGATGTTTCATCTTCGCTCAAACATGCCAGCGAGGTAAAAGTCTTTATCGGGACAACCGAAACCATTGCGCGACTCCGCTTGCTTGACACGGAAGAACTCGCGCCCGGCAAAGAAGGTTGGATTCAACTCGAGTTACGTGACCCGGTTGTGAGTGTGCGCGGTGACCGATATATTCTGCGCCGTCCATCGCCTGGCGAAACGTTGGGCGGTGGCATCATCATTGATGCACAACCCAAGGATCGTCATAAACGGTTCAATGAAAATGTTTTGAAGTCACTGGCCGCGCTCGCTCAAGGTTCACCTGCAGACGTTTTGCTCGAAGCCGCACTGGCGCTTGAAGCCGCGCCGCTTAAGGAAGTTGTGGCGCGTTCGCATTTGGAAACCGTGCGAGCCGCCGAGGCCATTAAAGAGTTATTTGATTCGAGTCAACTCGTTGCGCTGGAAGATGGACAATTAAATCCGCCTAGCGAAATATTGGTGATGGCATCAACACGTTGGAACGACCTGCGAACCAAAACGGAACAACTGATTCGAAACTATCACGAACAATTTCCACTTCGACATGGGATGCCGCGCGAAGAACTCAAGAGCAGACTCAATTTGTCGCCGCGCGTTTTCAATGCCGTTGTTGCGATGCTCGAAAATCGAGAGTCGAATCTCGAATATCGAATATCGTCCTTGGGAAACAGCGTCTTTCTCTCAACGCACGCGATCAAATTTGATAACGGTCAGCAAGCCAAAGTCCAGGCATTGATGCGGAAGTTCGCGCAAAATCCATATTCACCGCCGAGCGTCAAAGAATGTCAAACAGAAACGGACGAGGAAATCGTCAACGCGTTGATCGAATTGCATGAACTTGTCGCCGTCTCGCCGGATGTCGTCTTTCGAAAACAGGATTATGATTCAATGGTCAGCCAACTGCGTGCGACGATTCAGAAGAACGGAAAGATCACGCTAGCTGAAGTTCGAGATTTATTTAATACGAGTCGCAAGTATGCGCAAGCGTTGCTCGAACACCTTGACGCCATCGGCATGACGATGCGCGAGGGTGATTATCGAAAGTTGAGGAAATAATGTGCGGACGATTTACTTTAACCGTTGATCCCGCGGAACTCAAAGAGGCTTTTGAAGATTACACATTGCCGAAAAAATACGCGCCGCGTTACAACGTCGCGCCATCACAACCGGTGCTGGCCATCCCAAATGACGGACTCAACAAGGCAGATTTTTTTGTATGGGGTTTGATTCCGTCGTGGGCGAAAGACCCGGCGATTGGCAACCGGCTCATCAACGCGCGCGGCGAGACGCTGGCTGAAAAGCCCTCGTTCCGCGGCGGATACAAATACAAGCGTTGCTTGATTCTCGCCGATGGTTTTTACGAATGGAAATCACAACCCGGAACGAAAACTAAAATCCCACATTTCATTCACCTAAAGACTGGCAAGCCGTTCGCGTTCGCGGGACTTTGGGATGAATGGAATTCGCCAGACGGTTCAACGGTTCGGTCATGCACCATCGTGACCACGTTGCCCAATAAATTGATGGCAATGATTCATGATCGTATGCCGGTGATTTTAAAACCAGATGGTTATACAAAATGGCTCGATAAAGCGCCCCAGACTCCGCAAAATTTAAATCCGCTCATCAAGCCTTTCCCTGCTGATTTAATGGAGGCTTATCCGGTCTCGACGCTGGTGAACAGTCCGGCAAACGACCGCGCCGAATTGGTCGCTCGGGCAAATTAGATCGTTGGCTTAGCGTCAGGTTAGCGTTTAGAAGGCTTGCTTGACGCTCGATTCCCCGCATGTTATTATCCTGCGCCGGAGAACCATGCAAAACAACTTCACAAATGATCCGAAGACTCAACAGGGAGAAACATCCGAGTCTCAGGAGCCTTCCTCTCGAATAGACCAACCCAGCCATCTCTCAAGTTGGATGCAAAGTTTGCTCCACATGGGACTCGGCGAGTCCTTGTTGCGCGCCGCGACAAATATTTTTTCTTTGATCGCAATCATTCTCGTTGTCTGGCTGGCGCACATGTATTTCCGTCAGCCCGCGGCACAAGCTCAGGGAAACAGCCAGACGCCTCAAGTCCCGACGCCGATAGCGGCCGCGCCATCCCAGGCATCCACCGACCCGCAGGATTTATCATCAGTCGGCGTCCTGCGCCAGACGGACATCCACACCAACATTCCGACGCGGGCGCGTCAGGATATCGTGAAATACACCGTCCAGGCCGGCGATACGATCATCGGCATCGCACAAAACTTCAACCTGCAGCCCAAGACAGTTTTTTCCGCCAATTATGCCCTGTTGCAAGACGACCCGCACAATCTCCGTCCGGGCCAACAACTGGACATCCTTCCCGTGGACGGCGTTTACCGCCAATGGGTGGCCGGCGAATCTATCGCGACCGTGGCGAAATATTATCAGGTAACGCCAGACGCCATCATCAATTATCCGGGCAATCACCTTGATCCGAATACAACCACCATCGCCGCAGGCACATGGATCATCATCCCCGGCGGCGTTTACCAATATCATGCTGTAGGACAAATTCCTTTGGGTTTCACGCGCAGCAATCCGGCAAGTCCGCAGGTGGCTGGCCCGGGCGCTTGCCCGCCGACCAATGGCGGCGCAATCGGGACGGGCACTTTTGTGTATCCAACAGACAGACATTATCTTTCGGGATTTGATTATTCCACCAAAACCAATCACCTTGGCATTGACTTGGCCGCCAATTTGGGAGACAACATTTATGCCACGGATGGAGGCGTGGTCGTTTATGCTGGCGCGAATAATTATGGCTACGGCAATATGGTCATGATTGATCACGGCACCGGATTCCAATCTTTATACGCGCACTTGAGTCAAATCTTTGTACAATGCGGACAAAGTGTGACACAAGGTCAGGTAATTGGCGCGGCTGGTGCAACCGGCAACGCCAGCGGCCCACACCTGCACTTTGAAATCCGCACGATGACTACAGTCATTGATCCGTGGGATGTGCTGCCACCGCGGTCTCCAGCGCCTTGATAAAAAACAACTTGCACAGATAAATAGCCTCGACTATAATCTGCGTCACATCGGGCGCGTAGCTCAGCTGGTTAGAGCGCATGTATCACACACATGAGGTTCGAGGGTTCGAGTCCCCCCGCGCCCACAAAGTCATCACTTTCGGTGATGACTTTTTTGTCAGAGAGCATTTTGAAAAAAGCCAAAGTCACAGAGACGTTCATCAAAAAGCCTGTGTTGGTCTGTATTTATCTGTGGTTAATCCGAACTTCAAAACATTTTCTTAGGGTTCGAGTGCTACGCGACCCGCGCCCACAAGACCATCGCAAACGCGATGGTTTTTGTTTTTAAAAGTGCTTCTTGATATAATGCCTTCACTCATGACCACTCGGACCAACGAATCCTGGATTGCTGATTTACGCACCAACGGCAGTGCCCGCGAAGCGGCGTTGGCTGATCTGCGCGAAGTCGTCCAACACGGACTGCCGTACGCGCTATCCCGCTGGCTTTCGCCGGATGATCCTTTGTTCACGCCGCTTGTCGAGGAAGTGACACAGGAAACGCTCTTACGCGTCCTCGACCAGCTCAACACGTTCGAGGGACGCAGCATGTTCACCACGTGGGTGCATAAAATCGCCGTCCGCATCGCACTGACGGAGTTACGCCGCAAACGCTGGCAGGATTCTTCGCTCGACGAATTGGTGGACAATGAAGAATCGCCCGCACCGCCGCGTCTAATGGCAGACCACGCTCCAAGTCCCGAAGCGAACGCCGAACGCGATGATATGATGGCGCACGTTCGCCGCATCCTAGAACAGGAGCTGACTCCGAAACAGCGCGAGGCACTCACCCTCCTTGGAATCCAGGATATTCCGCTTGAAGAAGCGGCTCGACGGATGAAAACAAATCGCAATGCCCTCTACAAACTTTTGCATGACGCGCGTCTGAGACTCAAGCGCCGTCTGGTTGCCGAAGGATTAACGCCGCAGGAAGTCCTGGCGGCATTTGAACAAAAATAACAGAAACAATGTAACAAATGACATGTAAGATTGATATTCGGCTAAACGTCAAAGGCGAAGGTTTGTTTGAATGAACATAGAGGCTTTTTTTCAGTGGGTTCGCAGTGGCTTTCGCAAATCCGAAAGTCTCAGCAATGAGGTCGTTCAAGATTTCGTCCGTGAACTTGAAAAAGCACGCGTCGCGGACTGCACATGCGCTGATGTCTTCAAGCAGTTGGACGAATATGTAGAAAAAGAAGTGAGGGACGGCAACGCGGCGCGCATCATGCCGCTTCTACGCGAACACCTAGACATTTGCCCCGATTGCTGCGACGAATACGAAGCGCTTTTGGATGTGCTGAAAAAAAACGCAAAAGAGAAGTAATAATAAAACAGCGAACTTTGAAGGTTCGCTGTTTTGATTTAATTGATTGCTCAGGCGGCGTCCTTCGCGAAGCACTCCCGTCGAGCGCCACAGTGGGCACTTTGCGACAACGATCTTTTAACGCAAAGTCGCTAAGATGCCAGGATTTATGGGTCTTCTTTTGCGGCTTTGCGTCTCTGTGTTAAATCTTTCCGCGAGTCCTGCAAAGCGACAATTTGTGTCAATTAATGCTCCGCGTCAAATATTTTCTCGCCCGCGCGGATGGGAACTTTGAGTCGATTCTCAAACGGCGTCAGCGGACAAGACCAATGATCGTTATACGCGCAATACGGGTTATACGCCATATTGAAGTCAACCAGAAAACGACCACCAGGTAACTCTTCCGGTTCGAGATAGCGGCCCGCGGGATACGTTTCTTTGCCAGCTAATGAGTCAACGAACGGAAGAAAGAATCCGTTCGGGCTTTCGTAAATCGTCAACTCCGCGTCCTGACCCTCGACCGGAAATCGGATTCGGCTGTGGCGAAAATAAATTTGCACATCGCCGGTCGAAGTCTGCATTTCGATGCGTTCTTTCTTCAGAAACGGTTCCGCTTTCAGTTCGAGTCGCAAGCTCGGGTTTTCGGAAAAATAATTGAGTCCATGAAAGTCGCGCTTCTGTTTTGGCGTCAGCGGACTTTGCGAATCGCGTCCAAAGAAATCATCTTTTTCAGCGCGAAAGGCTTCCAGTTCCGTCATCGTTCCTCCATTTGAATCAATCCACAGACATCCGGAAAATCTGAATCCTTACTACAAAAAATTTTGCTACAGATTTACGCGGATTGCGCGAAAAAAGAAGAATAGAAAACCCGTGTAAATCAGTGTAATCCGTAGCAGGAAAAAAAGAAAGTATTTCAATTACATTGCCCTTGCCTTTTCGCCTGTCTTGTGCTATTTTTGATTGCAAGGTAAACAATGTCACCTGCACAAAAAACTGTCATGATTATCGAGGACGAACCGGACGCCGCCGAACTGTTTGCGGAGATGATGCGCGTCAATGGCTTTCGCGTGCTCAAAAGTTATTCCAGCACGCCTGCGATGAATTTGATCCAGCAGGAAAAACCGGACGTGATCATCCTCGACATCATGATGCCCGACGTTTCAGGGATTGAAGTCTTGCGTTTCATGCGCCGCGAACCGGCGCTGGCATCCATCCCCGTCATCGTTGTTTCGGCCAAAAGTATGCCGTCCGACGTCCGCACCGGTTTGGACGCGGGTGCTTCGGCGTATCTCACCAAACCCGTCGGCTACATTGATTTAAAAAATGCAGTGGACAGCGTCATGCAGGGCGCATCATCGGGATGACTCTTCTGCGCGCGTTTCTTGCGTCTGAATTTCCTGGCTCGCTTCAGGATGCGATTCAAAAAGCAACCTCCGATCTGCGTAAAACACTTGGGGACGATTTGGTGCGCTGGGTTCCGACTCATAACATCCATTTGACGTTAAAGTTTCTCGGCGACGTTTCGCCAGCCAATTTGGATTTGATCAAGCAAATGCTGGCAACGGAAGCCGCGCAATATTCAGCCTTCGACGTTGACGTGGAGGGCATCGGCTCATTCCCGAACTCGAGGCGGCCGCGCGTTATCTGGGTTGGACTCAACGCCCCAGCCGCGCTCGCGTCGCTGCAGCATTCCATCGAGACCGGCGCGGCGCGTCTCGGATACGAATCCGAAGAACGCGGCTTCTCTCCGCATTTGACGATTGGCCGCGTCCGGCAAAATGCCTCTTCGTCCGACGTTCAAAAAATCCGCGCCGCGCTCGAAGCAACCAAAGTCGGGAAACTCGGAACGGCTCACATCAACGCCGTCCATTTATTCAAAAGCGATTTGCAGCCAACCGGGTCGGTTTATACAAAACTTTTTTCCGCACCACTCAACCATTCATGAGGTGATTTCTGGACGCACTCGAACTTGCACATACCATCGTAGACTCGCTCGAAGATAAAAAAGGCGAGGACATTTTATTGCTCGACATCAAAGAGATTGCATCGTTTACAGATTACTTTGTGCTTTGCACCGGAACCAGCGACCGCATGTTGGACGCGCTGGCGGATGCCACGCTTGAATCCGTCAGGACGAAACACCGCAAAAAGGGTCGCAAACAAGGCGAGGCGCGCGAAGGCTGGATTATTGTGGATTACGGCGATGTAGTCGTGCATCTCTTCTCGCCCGACCAGCGCGATTATTATGATCTTGAAGAATTATGGCAGGACGGAAAGGTATTGTTGAGGGTGCAGTGAATTAATACTCGTTTGTTGGAACTTGAGTTGGGCTACAGGTACATTCTATGCAAGATTTCTCACAACTCGAGTCTTTGTCAAAGACCACTGAGGCCATACTTTACCCACCGTTCGAATGGTGTTATGTAAGAGGTGGTAATGTAATCGTAGAAAATGCCATTCAGGATGGGGGTACAACAGGTGGAACTTTCCATGTTAGCGACTTCGCAATTGCCAAATATCCCATTACAAATGCCCAATATGAAAGATTTCTCAAGAATCCAAATGGCTTCTCCAATATAGAGTGGTGGGAATTTTCTTCCGAAGCACTACAATGGCGAAAAGATCATAAAAATCCGAAACCTACTGCGTTCGAGGGTTCTAATTTGCCTCGCACTCGTATTAGTTGGTTTGATAGTATGGCATTTTGTTTTTGGCTTTCAGCCGAATTGAAAAGCAATTTACAGCACGAAAAACATTTAAATATTCACAATATGTCTACATGTAACATTCGGCTTCCAACGGAACAGGAATGGCAACGGGCAGCACTCGGTGATACTGGATGGTGTTATCCATGGGGCGACAAGTTAAACGAGATATTTGTAAACTATGGCGGTAACATTGGGCAACCAAGCAACGTAGAAAAATATTCTAAAGGGAAAAGCGTTTACGAAGTAATGGATATGATCGGCAATGTTTGGGAATGGTGTTTGACAAGCTGGAACAAGGAAAATATTGATGTCAACGGGTATACACATCGGGTCATCAAGGGAGGGGCGTGGAATATCAATAATCCAGATCATTTGCGTGCAAATGACCGTGGATGTCATCCGCCACGTGGAAGACTCAATGACTGTGGATTCCGTGCGCTTCTTTGTTTAGGCCATTGATCACAAAGTATCACCTACTACAGCAAGGCAAGTGGAACGTCTATAAAGAAACTTCATTCCTATGAATTAATCCTCAAAACAAACCTGGTTTGAGTAACTTATATCCCTTTCGAGCGTCAAATCAAAAAATGTTCTGCGGGCAAAAGGATGATTGCAATGAATCAAAAATATAATTACTATGGGGTTCTTTCGGTCGCTGGATTAATTGTTGTTCTGGGTATAGCTTTGGGATTCGATGCTCTAACGACAATCAGGCAACTCAGTATTGAAGCACTTCCCCTTTCCCTTTTCGTCTTTTGGCATTATGCTTTTAATTACCTGGCTGTCTTATTATTGGCAGCTGTTACATTATTTTTATTTTGGTTTGTACTCAACCGGGCGTCTCGAAATGTCTGGATCGCATTGATCTTTCTGTTGACCGGATCATTCGTTTTGGCTTATCCCGTTCTTTATTACACGCCTACATTTTGTTGTTTGCCTTTGCCTGCTCAATTGAATAACATTTTGATAAACTCTCGATCATACTTTTTTTATTCAGGAAGCTTCATTGCAATAATGGGATTATTTGAGCTTGTTTTTCCAAAAGGAAAGGGAAAGGAATTATAGATACCCCCGCTATGAACCAACCATCAGAACGAACCTGGTTTGAAAAACTTCCCAAGACCGAATTGCATTTGCATCTTGAAGGTGCGATACCTTACGATGCGCTCTGGAAACTTGTCCAAAAATACGGCGGGGACAAGTCCGTGCCAAACACGGAAATGCTCAAGCGAAAATTTGAATATAAGGATTTTCCGCATTTCATCGAGGCGTGGGTTTGGAAGAATCAATTTCTGCGCGAATACGAAGATTTCACTTTTATCGCCGAAGCGGTCGCACGCGATTTGGCGAGTCAAAACATCCGTTACGCGGAAATGTTCTTCTCGCCGCCTGATTTTATGCGTCAAGGATTGAAAGCAAGACGACTGACCGAATCAATCCGCAAAGGGCTTGACCGCGTCAAAGAAATCGAAATTGCGCTGGTTGCAGATTTGGTGCGCAACTTTGGACCCGAACGAGCAGAAATCACGCTGGCAGAAATCAATGAAGTCAAACAGTTGGGAGTCATCGGCGTGGGGATCGGAGGCGCAGAACACGATTTTCCGCCAGAGCCGTTCGAGTCCGTGTTTGCGAAAGCGCGTCAACTTGGATTTCATACGAGCGCGCATGCAGGCGAGGCCGCGGGCCCGGAAAGCATTTGGGGAGCGATCCGCAATCTCGAAATAGATCGAATCGGCCACGGAACAAGAGCTGAAGAAGATTCTGCGTTGATTGATTACCTCGTCGAGCACAAGATTCCGATTGAGATGTGTCCGTTGTCAAATGTAAAAACGGGAGTGGTTGAATCATACGAAAAACATCCTGTGCGGCGATATTTCGAGTGCGGAATGTTTATAAGCATCAATACGGACGATCCAAAGATGTTTGGAAATTCGCTGGCAGAAGAATACATGTTATTAGTGGAGAAAAAAGGCTTCACGCGAGCCGAGATAAAAGATTTGATTTTAGGAACGATCATGATGTCTTGGATGCCAGAAGAGAAAAAGCAAAGGATGATGTCAGCGTTTCAAAAAGATACCGTATGGTTTGAATGAAAACAAGCATCCCGCAGAAATTTCTGCGGGATGTTGACTATTCACTACTCTCTACTCACTATTCTCTACTTCTCAAAAATCCATTTATCATTTTCGCGCTTCCAGTCAACCAGTTCTTCCTTCTTGAACCACAGCGCGACTTCCTTCTCGCCATTAGCTGGTTCATCGGACGCATGAGTCAGGTTGCGCCCCACTTCGAGGGCAAAGTCATGTCGAAGCGTGCCCGGCGCGGCTTCGGTCGGACGCGTGGCGCCCATCGTCTGTCGGACCGCGGCGACTGCATTGGGTCCCTCCCACACCATCGCCATCACCGGCGCGGACGTAATGTATGAAATCAAACCATCATAAAACGGCTTGCCTTTATGGATTGCATAATGCGTCTCGGCCAATTGTTTGCTGACGTTCATAAATTTGGCCGCGACCAATCGAAGTCCGCGGCGTTCGAGGCGGGCAATCACTTCACCGATCAGGCCGCGCTGCACGCCGTCCGGTGTTACAAGTACGAGCGTTCGTTCCACAAATTCCTCCAGAAAATGAAATTAAACAGTAGGGGCGGATGGTCATCCGCCCCTACGCGTTATCGGAGCAATTCTTCCGCTTTGGTATACGCGTCCAACGCTTCCT
>JAJYOO010000362.1 GCA_021796155.1 Chloroflexota bacterium | reverse complement strand
GAAGTGGAACTGATCCGCAAGTCCGCGCTCGAATTCGGCGCGATGGACGCGGTCGTGTCCACGCATTGGGCAGACGGCGGCAATGGCGCGAAGAAATTAGCCGAGGCCGTAGTCAAAGCCGCTGAGAAGAAGACCGACTTTAAATTCCTGTATCCGCTGGAGTTGACCATCAAGGAAAAGATCGAGACGATTGCGAAGGAAATCTATCGTGCCGACGGCGTGGACTACAGCCCCGAAGCCGAAGAACAGATCACGCGTTACACGCGGCTCGGCTTCGACAAATTGCCGATCTGCATGGCAAAAACGCATCTCTCCTTTACTACCGATGTGAGCATCAAAGGCGCGCCGACCGGCTTCCGCATCATGGTGCGCGAAGTGCGTGCATCCGTGGGCGCAGGATTCTTGTATCCGCTGCTCGGAAAGATGAGCACCATGCCCGGCCTGCCGACCCGGCCCGTGTTTTATGATGTCGATCTGGATCTGAAGACCGGAAAAGTGGTCGGGTTGTTCTAAATAAACTCCAATTCATTGCGAGGGGCTTTTCCCGAAGCAGTCTCCCAAAAACCAGGAGGAGATTGCTTTGGGGAAAAGCTCCCCTCGCAATGACATGATATAAAAAAGGTTGGAAGGTTCTTTCCTTCCAACCTTTTTTATTGCGGCGATTTCGCCTGGACGTAATAAATCTCTCCGGTCTTATCCTGATAAAGCAATTTCAAATCCGCTATCGCTGCTAATTCACTCGGTGTGGCAATGTGATGATACTGGTTGGGTTCAAACCAGATGATGTATCCACTTTGCGCGGGCCAGGCTGGATAAAATTTGGGCAAGGCTGAAATCTGTTGGTCACGCG
Source organism: Chloroflexota bacterium (assembly GCA_021796155.1). Next base: position 2,530 of record JAJYOO010000362.1, on the reverse strand, counting down.
ACAGGCTTGCGTCCACGAAAGGAAGCGTTGTGACCGGGCGCTGGTAAATGAACCAGACGATGTTCAGGTAATTGCTGTAAAGAGCAGCCGAAGGGTCGGCATCCAATATTTTCTGCGCGGCTTTGACGACACCCATGTCGCGGAAGTAGGCCGAGTTGGCAATGTTGTAATTGCTTGGCTCGCCCTGCGCCAGCGCAAGACGCAGGTACCCCCGCATGGCATAAAGCGGATAAATAAACCACAACCCGATAAGGGCAATCACTGCATAATGCGCCAGATGGTTGTTGAAGTTGATGTGACTGAATACCAGTTTATCAAGCGTGATGAACAGAAGCGCCAGAACGATTGGGTAAATAATGACATAGTAACGATCCGATGTCAGATCGAGGTGATCGGCAGTGATCACAGTAAAAGCCAACAGGAAGAAGTAAACGACTGAAAACAGCAAGGCCGGCCAAATATAAATGCCGGAGAGTTCCTTCAGCCAGTTGAGCCAATCCGTTTTTTTGTTTATTGCGACTAAAAATAAAATCAGGCCAATCAGGACAATCCAGGGTCGCAGGAGCAGCGGGTCAAGAAAGGAAAGCCGCGGAATAAACCACCACAGGATTTTTGTCAATGAAAGGTCAATGTTCTGGAGGGGGAACATATCGCCGAAAGCGCGCGGGCCAAAAGGTGCGCCACTGATTGGAATATTGTGCAGCAAGGCCCACGCGCCAATGGGCAATGCAGAAATAATGACCGGAAGAATTGAGCGCCACACGCCGCGCCAATTTTCCCTGTAAAGAACGACCAACCCGCCCACGCCAAACAGTACCACACCGAGATAACGTTGAAAAGTCCCCAGCCCGGCCATGATGAACATCAGCCACAACGCTCGAGGTGAATTGCTTTGTAAATATTGCGCCGCGGCGAAGAAGAAGATCAACATAAAAGTCACGAACATCGGTTCTGAAGCGACGTTGGCATAGATACGGAGCGTCGAGCGGGAAAGCAGTATTATCAACGCGCCAAGCCAGGCGTAGACCGGCTTCTCTTTGAAGATCAAATAAAGCAGCCAGCCGCACAACCAAATATTCAAGGCATATAGCGCTATATTCAAATACCACGCCGATTGAAACACGCTCCACTTGGTCAACAGGCTCAGCCCCACCATCACAAACGGATAAAGCGGCGGCCATAAAACAAACGGCGCACCGGCAAAATCAACGAAGCCTTTGCCATTCAGCAAACTATCGGCAGTGGAGAGATTGCGCCCCGCATCCGATGAAACGCCCGCGCCATATTTTGAGGTGGCAAGCAGGATAAATACCAATCCCACCAGCGCAAGCAATGTCAGATAGATCTGAAACTTTTTTCCCAACGAAAGGTTTTTGAACATAGACAGCAATTATAATGGATTGCATGACAGAGCCAAATTTCCTCCCAGTACACGAAGCCATCCGGCTTCTCAAAAATGGGACGCTCCCGCCTCATTCCTTGACCGAGGCCTGCTCCCGCCAAATCGAGCGACTCAACCCCTCGCTGAATGCCTTCGTAACAGTGACACCACCGACAGCAGTCAGCGGTCAACCATTAGCCGGAAAATTGACAGGCATCCCGATTGCCGTCAAGGATCTCTTTGAAACCAAAGACGTCAGAACCACAGCCGGATCGTTGTTCTTCAAAGATTATGTCCCAACTGAAGATGCAGTGGCAGTTCAAAAGCTCAAGGATGCAGGTGCGGTCATCATGGGCAAAACCAACACACATGAGATTGCGCTCGGCGTGACAACGGTCAACCCGCATTACGGCATTACACGCAATCCATGGAATGTAACACGCATCCCCGGCGGTTCATCAGGCGGATCGGCTGTCGCCGTTGCAACCGGCATGTCGCTGGCCGCTCTCGGTTCGGACACAGGCGGCTCGATCCGCATTCCGGCTTCCTTGTGCGGCGTAGTCGGACTCAAGCCAACGTTCGGACGCGTCAGTGTGCGCGGGGTATTCCCCCTCTCGTGGAACCTGGATCACGTCGGCCCGTTGACTCGCTCGGTCAAAGATGCGGCGCTAATCCTGCAAGTGATCGCGGGCTACGATGCAGATGACCCGTTCTGCGTCAACCAACCAGTGGATGATTATCTGGCACAGATCGAAAATGGAATCAAAGGCTTGCGTGCGGCATTGGCTGTCGGCAGTTTTATCGAAGAGGCCGACGCGGAAGTCTTGGAAGCCGTCCAGCAAGCAAGCAAAGTGTTCGAGAAACTGGGGGCAAAAATAGAGATCGTGGATGTGTCTTTCCTGCGCCAGGCAGCGCAGGCCAATGGACTCATGACTCCCGCCGACGGCGCAGCCTTTCATCGTGACCGGTTGGCCGATGCCCCCGAAAAATTTGGCGCAGACGTGCGCCTGCGCCTGGAAGCCGGCCGCAACTTCACGTCCACGGAATACATTCTGGCACGGCGGACTCAGACTGAAATGAAACGCCGCATGGAAATATTTTTCGAGCAATACGATCTTCTGCTTCTGCCGTCCACGCCAATCACTGCCC
>JAJYOO010000361.1:3043-3397 GCA_021796155.1 Chloroflexota bacterium | reverse complement strand
GCCTCATACCAGGAAAGACCATGAAATTCCTTGCAGGAAGTACACGCGAGGAGTTCGACGAGGACGGTACCCTGCAAGTTCAAATGTATTACCCGCATTCTCCTCAAAAGTCAGAAAGCGGAACGAATATAGAAGTAACGGAAACCAACGGGAATCATATCCGTATCGCTGGCCTGATGCACGAACCAAATGACGGTTCCTCCATCGTGATGGCCGGGCCGATGGGAATGGTCAAGTTGTTCGTCCGCACCGGCGTCCAAGTTGTGAGCGATGCGTACCAAGCTTATCAGACGCGCCTCGCCCAGATCGGCGAGACCGGCAAATCGTTTGCGGTGGCCATTGTCCATCATGCCG
>JAJYOO010000361.1:0-3033 GCA_021796155.1 Chloroflexota bacterium | reverse complement strand
AACTACAAGATTAATAAACTCAAGGAAAAGAATCTGCAGAACTTGGGAATCTCTTTGCCCATGCCGTGGTTGCTGAACGAGTTCGGCAATGTCAGCGCCGCGTCCAACATGATCGCTTTCCTGCGTCAATTACCAAAACTGAATCCCGGAGATCATGTGTTGATTGATGGCTTCGGAGCGGGAACCTATTATGACGTGCTGGCCGTCGAAATGGGCGGATAAAATTTGTCAATTCAACACAATCCCCAAATCGAAACGGTTTGGGGATTTTATTTTCTCAACGCAAACACACACGCCGCCGCGTCGTTCACATCAATCTTTGCGGTTTGGCGCGCCGCGGATTGCAAAACGCTCGAAAGCATCTCAGAATCAATCTGGCATAATTCGGGATGATTTTTGATGATCGCTGCGTACGGGCAATGCCCAAACAGGATTCTCGGACCTTCGGCCCCGGCTTCCCATCGCGCTTGATAATGTAATGCGTTTAGTTTCTCGATGACAAGTGCCAGTCGCTTCGCGGCCGGGACTTCGGGCTGGCTTGTCCCAATCTGGCTGATCAATGCCCCGGAAATTTTCTTTACCGCCACATCCCGTTTCGACGGCGTCAAGCCATTCAGCCATTCCCGCAAGACCGCACCCGAGAGTAAAGCTAAATTATCGCCCAAAGTTTTCTCTGACAATTTATATAATTTGACCGGCCTGCCGCGCCCGGCCTTACGATTCTCCCCCAACATTTCAATGCGCCCGTCGGCCAACATAATGGATAGATGATGCCGCACCGTCGCCGCAGACATATTCAATCCGCGTCCGATTTGTGCGGCAGATGCAACGTGTTGCTTCTTGAAATAAGCCAAGACTTTTTGGCGCGCAGTTGTCACAGACACGACGTGATTATACTCACGAATCTGTTTATGCAAATATATTTTTACACAATTCGATTGACTTTAAAACCCAAAGTGCTATAATCCCGCAAGTTTGTACCAATTTACCAATCACCAATTCCCCATGACCTTGACTTGGGAAACATCCTACGCCATCGCGTTGGAGTTGAAACGCCTGCATTCAGATGTGAACATCGCAGATGTGACACTGCAGCAGGTTTACGATTGGACTTTACAACTTAAGGAATTCGAGGATGATCCCGCTCTTTGCAACGACGACATCCTTTCAGCAATCTACCAGGAATGGTTTGAGGAGTTGATCAATGACAGATAACAAAGAACTAAACTCTCCGGGCTACGAAATCCCGGAAGACCTCCAGCACGCGGTCAGTATCACAACGATTGACCGTTTGTATAACTGGGGACGCCGCTGGTCGGTATGGCCAATGATGTTCGGCCTAGCCTGTTGCGCCATCGAAATGATCGCCGCGCAGGCCGCACGTTACGACCTCGCCCGCTTCGGCATGGAAGTGATGCGTCCAAGCCCGCGCCAATCGGATTTGATGATCGTGGCTGGCACGGTCACCAAGAAAATGATCCCGGCCATCGTGCGTCTGTACAACCAGATGCCAGAGCCAAAATATGTTGTCGCCATGGGCGCGTGCGCTTCGGGTGGCGGCCCGTTCAAGGAAGGCTACAATGTCGTCGCCGGTGTTGATAAGTTTGTTCCCGTGGATGTTTACATTCCCGGTTGCCCTCCCACCCCACAGGCGCTGACCGCTGGTTTGATGAAACTGCAAGAAAAAATTGACAAAGAATCCATTCGCAAAGTTCGCTGGTATCAAAAGGGCGCGGACTCGGTTGAACTTCCAATCCCGGTGCTTGGACCTGATTTGATGGACCCGCGTCGCTACAACGAGATCAAGGTTCTGGCCGCACAAAAACCCGCGGAACCCGCGACTGAGTCAAAGGCTTAGGAGGACAGTATGACAACACTCGTTCAAACCGAGACTTTGGATTTGGCCGCGCGTTTTCCCGGCTCCGCCACCGCTGACACCCGCCCCGGATACAGTGGATGGATTGTCAGCAAAGATAAACTTATCGAAGTTGCGACGACTTTGCGCGATGAATTTGGTTACGACCTGCTTTCGCACGTGACCGGCGTGGACTATTTCCCCAATACAATGGAAGTCGTTTACGAAGCTTTCAAAACAACGGGCGGACCCGGCATCTTGTTCAAAGTTCAGGTTCCGCGCGTGGATCCGATTGAAATCCCGTCGGTTACGCCGATTTGGCCTGGCGCTGAATTTCAGGAACGCGAGATATGGGATTTGTATGGAGTCAAATTTACCAATCATCCCGACTTGCGACGCATTCTGATGTGGGAAGGCTTTGAAGGTCACCCGCTTCGCAAAGACTGGCATGAGCCTTTCTACGAAGAGGATAACAAGCCACTCAAGAGCCGTTGGCCGGATGGCAAATTCGTCAGCGCCGAAGACAAGAATCCATATAAAGATAATTTGCAATTTCCACAGAACTTCGATCCTGAAAAAATAAGAATCGACGGCGAAGCAACCCTTTACGATACTTTACAAAAATATACAACGGTAGATGCGGGTCTTAAGACCGATCACATCATTATCAACATGGGACCGCAGCACCCGTCCACACACGGCGTATTTCGCGCCGCAGTGGTTCTTGACGGCGAGACCATTCTCAGCCTCAAACCAGTGATGGGTTATCTGCACCGCAATCATGAAAAGATCGGTGAGCGTAACACCTTCCTGCAAAATATGCCGTATACCGACCGCCTAGATTATTTCAATTCAATGAGCAACAACTGGGGTTATTCGCTGGCGGTTGAGAAACTCATGAACATCAAAGTCGCTGAGCGCGCTGAATACCTGCGCGTCATTATGGCGGAACTCAGCCGTATCCAGAATCACCTGGTTTTGATCGGCATGCTCGCAAGCGATCTCGGCGCTATGTTTACGCCTGCGTTGTATGCGTTCGAAGAGCGCGAATTGATCCTCGATATCTTCGAAGCGACTTCCGGCACGCGCATGATGTGCAACTATCACCGTTTCGGCGGCGTCTCACGCGATCTGCCGGAAGGCGTGCTCGAAAAAATCAAAGATCTCGTCGAGGCGGA
>JAJYOO010000026.1 GCA_021796155.1 Chloroflexota bacterium | reverse complement strand
CAAACAAATCAGCCCTTTGAGATACGTGCCCTCAGGAAAATTGAGCGCAACGGAATGATCTGGCGACTGCGAAAGCCGCTCGACGATTTGTGCGTCCGCACCCGCGTCCAGCGCCGCGCCTGCAACAATCTTCTGAAATAAATATGCGTCTACACCGCCGGAGCATGAAAACGTCACAAGGATTCCATTTGGACGCAAAAGTTTGAACGCCAATAAGTTGATATCTTTATAACCACGCGCGGCCTTTTCCACTTGTGCTACGGTGGATGCAAATTTCGGCGGATCGAGGATGATCATATCGAAAGAGCGATTCTGGTCACGGAATTTTCTCAGCAGTTGGAACACATCCGCTTCGATCCACTCTGATTCCGGGAGGCCGTTTAAGGAAACGTTTTCGCGTCCCAAAGCCAGCGCGTCTGCAGACGAATCCACCGATGCGACAGATTTCGCACCTCCCGCCAGCGCGTGGACGGTAAACCCGCCCGTATAACAAAAACAATTCAGCACATCGCGGTCACGCGCCAGCTCACCCACTTTGCGACGGTTCACGCGTTGGTCGAGATAGAAACCGGTCTTATGTCCATGTTCGATGTCAACGAGAAATTTCAAACCATATTCACTGATGGTTAATGGAGAATGGATTATGGAGCCGCGTAAGACTCCAACTTGGGTTGGCAATCCTTCCAATTCGCGGACGTCCACATCGGAACGTTCATAAATGATTTGCAAGCCTGTTTCTTCGAGCAAAATGTCAGCGATGGTTTCCTTCCAATATTCAGAACCGGCCGTCAACGATTGAAGGACGAGAATATCTTCATAACGGTCAACAATCAAGCCGGGGATACCATCCGATTCAGCATAAATCAAACGAAGCGCATCTGTTGAATGAAAATCAAGTGTTGAATTTCGAAGATTGAGCGCAGCTTTGATTCGTCGGCGAAAGAAATCTTTATCAACGGGTTCATCGTCGAACGTCCAAACACGGGCGCGGATTTGCGATTGGGGCGAATACGAGGCACGGGCGAGGAAATCGCCATTCGAGGAGAGAACATCCACAGTCCCGCCCGATGCGGGTTCTTCATCCACGCGTTGGACCGCGCCGGAGAAGAGCCACGGATGGCGGCGCAGTACAGATTTTTCACGTCCGGGTTTGAGAATTAATGATGGCATGTTCAGAGTTTATCATACCGGCGTGGTATCATCGCGTTCCGACTCTATTGGAGGAACATTCAAAATGAAACCAACCAAAATCACACGCCCGACCTTTCCCAAAGGTTACGTGGACAACCCGATTTCAGAAGTCGCATGGGAATATGTCGAAGAACGGTTGATCCAATCCGTCAATTACTGGTTGCGTTCGCCGCGCCCAAACGGGCATCCGCATGTGATTCCGCGCTGGGGCGTTTTCGTGGATGGGAAATTTTATTATGACGGCAGCCCCGAAACGCGGCACGCACAAAACATCACGCAAAATGCAAATGTAACTTTGCATTTGGAAAGCGGAAGCGAAGTAGTCATCATGGATGGAACGTCGAAAGTCGCAGGAAAGCCATCTGCGGAACTGGCGCAGAAAATTTCGCAAGGATATAAAGCCAAATATTCAGCTCAAGGTTATGCGCCAGAACCTAATCAATGGAATGACGGCGGATTGTATGCCTTCACGCCGCGCCAATGTTTGGCGTGGACAAAGTTCGCCGAGGACCCAACCAAGTTCGTTTTTTAAAACAAAGTAGGTCACGTTTAAACGTGACCTACAATTTAGTTTTTCCCTATTCTAAATGTATCTCATGCCGCCGCTGGGTGCTGTCCGCAGTGCGGAGCGGATCATCAGAAACTCAGTGATGTTCTCCGATGTAATCAGCCCGACCAATTCCCCGGCATGAGTGACAGGCAACGTCTTCGCAGAACTTTCCTGCAAGCGCGCCACCGCGGATTCAACCATTTCGTGCGTATCCACTTCCGGGATGCCGCGCCGCATCACGTCCGCGACCAGAGCGCTTTGTCCTTTCGCTGCAAGCGCTTTGATGAACGTCTCGCGGTCGAGAATACCAACCACGCGTCCATCTTCCACAACGGGGAAATCATGTTGCGAGCCAGCAAGTACCAACCCGACAACGCGCGCCAGCGTATCGGACGGCGACAGTTTTTCAAAGTTGGTCATCATGGCGCGGCTGACCGGGATTCCGCCCAGCGAATTCTTCATCTGCGCCATACTGGCTTCCTGCGCCGCACCGATCCAAACGAACAGCGCAATAAATAGCAGGAATGGGTCATAGAATAACCCGGCAAAGCCAAAGAGAAAAGCCATGCCCTGCCCCACACTGGCCGCGACCTGCGTTGCACGAACATAATCCATCTTCATCGCGAGAAGCGCGCGCAGCACGCGTCCGCCGTCCATCGGGAAAGCAGGCAGCAAGTTGAAGATCGCCAGGATCAGGTTGACTTCCAGCAAGCTTGCGGCGAAATTGCCGGACATGATATTAAGATTTAGAAGCGAACCGAGTCCGTTCGTCAAAAACAGATACACAAAAAATACTGCAGAGAGGACAAAGTTCACTGCGGGGCCAGCTAGCGCGACCCATAATTCCTGAATAGGATTTTCGGGAATGCGCTCCAGGCGCGCAACACCGCCGATTGGGTAAAGTGTAATGTCGCGGGTCTTCACACCGAAGCGGCGCGCGGTCAGGGCGTGGCCGTATTCGTGCAGCACAACGCAGGCGAACAACGCAAGGGTGAAGATTACTCCACCGAGGACGGAACTCCAATTATGGAATTGGAGCCAGTAACTGATCACTACCCATCCAATGATGAGCAGAAAGGTGACGTGCATGTAAATGTCAATTCCCCATAAACGGCCGATTTTCCAGGACCATTTCATATTTACCTCCAAGGTATATAAACAATTCTACAACGCGAAGATGACAAAACCGTCAGAGTTCTGTCTATTTTTTGTTAGCTTCGCATGAAAGAGAGATGAAAAAATGCCTTGGATGAATTATATGTCTGATGTCGCGCAGTTTTGGAATGTTGCTCAGTGTAAACTCCGCGAGGCGTCCAAAAATAACATTCGGTTGATTGTTTTATCGAGATTCTTCGCTTCGCTCACATCGTCCAGGTATCCTTCGGGAGAATGACATTGCGTGAAGTGAATTATATGATTCCGATTTGTTTGCCAGCGGTGGCGATGACGTCCATCGCGCGTTCGATCTCGCTCGGCTCGTGCGCGGCTGTGACCGTCGCGCGTAAACGCGCCTGTCCTTCCGGGACAGCGGGCGACACAACCGGCAAGACAAATACATCATGATGCTGGGCTTCGCGCGTCATCGCGAAAGCCTGATCGTCCGAACCGCAAAGGACCGGCACAATCGCGGTCGTGCTCAGCAACGTATCGAAACCCGCGGACTTAAGTCCGTTGATGAATAATTCGCCATTGCGTCGAAGTTTCTCGACGCGCCACGGTTCATCGAGGATCACTTTGAAGGCTTCGTTCGCTGCGGCAGTTTGCGCGGGTGGAAGCGCCGCAGAGAAAATATACGCGCGGCTGGCGTGACGCAGATAATTGATCAAATCTTTTTTGCCTGCTATATATCCGCCTACGGATGGAATCGTCTTGCTCAAAGTGCCCATCTTAATATCAATAACGTCACCGAGACCAAAATGTTCTTCGATGCCGCGTCCGGTTTGGCCCAATACACCGACCGAATGCGCCTCATCCATCATCAAGTATGCGCCATATTTTTTGCAAACCCCAACCACCTTCGGAAGGTCAATCACATCACCGTCCATCGAGAAGACCGCGTCAGTGATGACCAGTTTCGAGACGCCGGAAGGAATTTGTTCAAGCCGGTGTTCCAGATCATCCATATCATTGTGTTTGAAGCGGCGGAATTCTGCGCCTGACATCAGGCATCCGTCCACGATGGAGGCGTGATTCAATTTATCGGACAAGACGTAATCGCCGCGTCCCATCAATGTCGAGATGACGGTCAGGTTGGTGACGTATCCCGATGTAAACGTCACTGCGGCTTCGGCATGTTTGAAATGCGCGATCGTCTCTTCGAGTTCATCATGAATGGTCAGCGTCCCGGCCAACATGCGGACGCCGTTCGTCCCCGTCCCAAATTTATCAATGGCCTTGCGCGCCGCTTCGTTGATGCGCGGATGGCCGAGCAATCCGAGATAGCCATACGAGGCATACATTCCCATTTCGCGGCCATGGACCAAAACTTTTGCACCGCCGCGGATTTCTTCAACAGGCTGGTTATAAAAATAAAGGTCGTTGGTTTTGAGCATTGACACGCGGTCTGTAAACGCTTTGATGCGGCGCGAGACCGCGTCATCTGTATTGAAATCCATGATCAACTCCTGAAAAGGATTGAGCAAGTTTAGCCTTTTGAAGATGAACTGTCAAACATGTTCAACGTCATCGCGAGGAGGCCGACGTGGCAATCTCAACTAACCATCAAACATTCCATTGCATGAAAACATGAGATTGCCGCGCTCGCTAACGCTCGCTCACAATGACATTAGCTGACTGGTTCAAACAGCATGATTGGGATATGCCGCGTCGTCATCTTTTGATAATCCAGATATGGCGGATGATGCTCGGTCGCGAATTTCCACAGCCGATCATATTCCTCGCCCGTCGCTTCGCGGCTCTGGACTTCGATTCTTTTCCCTTTGACTTCAAGCACGGCGCGCGGCTGTTTCTTCAAATTCAAATACCAATCTGCGTTCTTGTCTTTTCCCCAATTCGACGCGACGATCAGATACTTGCCCTCATAATCAAAATATGCAATCGGGATGGCGCGATCCTGACCCGATTTGCGACCGGTCGTATGCAGAAGCAAAACCGTTTGCGTGCCGAGTTTGCTTCCGATCCGCCCGCGGCTGAGGCGAATCAGAAAAATATTCAAGTTCATAAATAGTTTCAAGAAAAATATATTCATATTGCTATAGATTGCTCTCTAATCATATTTGGCCAACCATTTGTCAAGATAATACAACAAAATATAGAGTGCAAAAATTAAAGCCAGAATCAATCCCCATACCGTGAACAGTTTACCTGTAATTATAAGAAGTAGAAGCCAAATCGCCATGCCAAATCTATGCCACTTGGCAAGGTCAGACCCTGTGCTTACAATAACTCTAAGAACTCCGAAAAGACTGTGACGAATCCAAGGATATGATATTCGTACTTTAGGTTGTTTTTCTGAAGTCATAGTTTGCAACTTTGGATACTCTAGTTTTACGCAAAGCAGTTAGGAAGTTCCCGCAAGTTTCCTCAATTCATCTTCCCCAATAATCTTCACGCCTAGCGACTTGGCCTTCTCGAACTTCGAGCCGGGGTTTTCGCCAAGAACGAGGTAACTTGTTTTCTTTCTGACACACAAAATTATTCCCCCAGCACTTTTCGAACCTGCTTCTCGAGCATAGGCAGATCATTTCTAGCTGTGTCCCAAATCACATCCAAGTTAATCTCGCGATAATCGTGGACAATTTTATTTCGGATTGCACGCATTTGCATCCACGGGAGTTCAGGGTGCTGATCTTGAAATTCGTCAGACACACTATTCGAAGCTTCGCCAATGATTTCTATTTGATGCATCACAGCATCCTGCATCATGTGATTTTGCAGAAAAGAATCTTTGGTTATGTCTCGCAAATAGTCTTCAATTTGTTTGATTGCGTCCAGCACATCGCCCAGATATGTCAAGTCCAATTTACTCTTCATACAAGACCACCCTGTCTTTCTCAATAAATGGTTTCCGGCGGAGATTGAGTCCATCCTCAGTTACTAAATCCACTTCATGGCCTAACTTCTTTTCCAATTCCTGTTCCAATCGAATGAACTCGAAAAGACCCAAAACAGGCCGCATATTCGATGGCTTGAGCGCAATCAGCAAATCAACGTCGCTTTCGACTGTCTCTTCACCGCGTGCATACGAGCCAAAAACGGAAATCCGCTTGACGTATGGTTTCAAGAGCGGTGTTACTTTATCGCGCAGGTCGGTAAAGCGATCCATAGAATTAGTTTAACACAAAGTGTTCAGAATGCTCTGACGGTTTTTTAAAGCGGCTTCATCAATAATCTTCGCGCCAAGTGATTTCGCCTTCTCAAACTTCGAGGCGGAGGTCCGCACCGAGTATAGATAATCTGTTTCCAGCTATTTCAAAAGTTCTTTGATCTAAAACTTCCGAAGCGCCAAAGAACAGCAGACTTCGGAAGTTTGTGACTATTACCTTATCCAGCCGTTGGCGACACCTGATATTCTATTTTGCTAGGTACAGTGACGCGCCGCGAGGCATCCATTATTTCCAGTGAAACGAGATTGCCGTTGTTGTCATAATCCAAAATCACGCCAGGCTTATCCTCGTCGCTTTCCGCAACGGGAGTCTCGGCGAAAATAATTGTCAATGTATCCGTCTCGCGATCATAAACGACTTTCATGGCTTATCTCCAATACTATTCTTTATCTATGAGCCAACCAACTTCCTCAATCCAGCTTCATCAATAATCTTCACGCCCAGCGACTTTGCTTTATCCAACTTCGAGCCGGGATTTTCTCCAAGAACAAGATAACTCGTGTTCTTCGATACGCTATCGGTGACTTTGCCGCCGTTCGATTCGATGAACTCTTTTGCATCCTCGCGCGAAAACGTTGGAAGCGTGCCAGTGACGACAAAGGTTAGGCCGCTGAACTTCCCTTCTCCCTTTTTCTTTTTCCCCTGCTCTACCGGCCACAAACCAACTGCTTTCAACTTTTTCAATATTTTTTGATTCGCAGGACGCTTGAACCAATCTACAATCGCTTCGGCGATGTTCGGACCCACACCTTCAATTTCTTGTAAATCGTCCGCACTGGCTTTGGAGAGCGCATCGAGATTCCCAAAATGACTCGCAAGGTCGCGTGCAGAAACTTCGCCCACACCGCGGATTCCCAACGCGGTAATCAAACGCGGCAAAGGTTGGTTCTTTGATTCAGCAATGGCAGATAACAAATTATCAGCGATCTTGCCGGGCGGTTCCTTTTCGGTTTTGCGGTGTTTCTTGGTGACGGCTTCGAGAATGGATTCGCGCGTCAACGTATAAATATCAGCGACATCTTTGATTGCGCCGGTATCAATCAATTTCTCAACGATCTTGAATCCAAGCCCGTTGATGTCCATCGAGCCGCGCGAGACAAAATGCTCGATGTTGCGTTGAAGCTGTGCAGGGCACGCAGCGTTGACGCAATACCACGCCACTTCACCTTCGAAATGTTCAACAGGTTGTTCGCACACGGGGCAAACTTGCGGCGGCTTGTATTTTCTTTCTTTTCCTGTGCGTGCGTCCACAACGGGACCGATCACATACGGAATCACTTCGCCTGCGCGCTTGACTAACACGCGGTCGCCTACGCGAGTGTCTTTCTCGGCAATGTAATCAAAATTATGCAACGTGGCGCGCTCGACGATCACGCCGTTGATCTCAACCGGCTCCAGAACGGCATTCGGAATCAAAACGCCGGTTCGTCCAACCGTCACACGAATATCCAATAATTTTGTTGTGACTTCACGCGCCGGAAATTTAAAAGCTGTCGCACCGCGCGGGTCTTTGCCAACAAAGCCAAGCTCCGCGGCAAGATTCAAATCGTCAATCTTGATGACCATGCCATCGGCTTCATACGCCAATTCATCGCGGCGTTTATTCCACGTTTCAGTATAGGCAATCGCAGACTCAATATCGTTAAATCGCTTGGCGACATCCGTGACGGGAAAGCCAAGCGCTTTCAAATATTGAAGCAATTCCCATTGCGAGGACGGAACTTGTCCGCCTTCGGAATAAACGATTTGATAGACCAGCAATGTCAACGGACGCGAAGCAGTCAACGCGGGATCAAGTTGTCGCAGTGAACCCGCGGCTGTGTTGCGCGGATTCAGATAAGTCTTCTCGCCAGCTTCTTCAAGCTGTTTGTTCAGTTCTTCAAATTCTTTGACTGGAATAAACGCTTCGCCTCGTACAACTAAATACTTCGGCACGCTGGTCACTGATGACTGTTTACTGGTTACTGGTATCTTTAGCGGAATCGTTTTTACCGTTCTCAAATTTGCCGTAATGTCTTCGCCCACTTCTCCATCGCCGCGCGTCGCGCCTTGAACGAAGACTCCATCGCGGTAATGCAAGACGACCGACAAACCGTCAATCTTCGGTTCGACGACAAATTTTGCGGACGCGACTCGCTCATCGAGTTTCTTCACGCGCTCATACCAGGCACGCGCATCGTCCGCACCAAATGCGTTGGCGAGACTCAGAACCGGTGCGGGGTGGCGGACCTTCTCGAAACGGTCAGCCGCTTTGGCTCCCGCGCGCTGCGTCGGCGAATCGGGCGCGATCCAATCCGGATGATCGGCCTCGATCCGCTTCAGTTCATTCAATAATTTGTCATATTCCGCATCACTGATAATTGGCGCATCCAGCGTGTGATACCGGTAATTATGCTGGTTGATTTCAACAACAAGTTCTTCGTAACGCGAGCGAAGAGATTTTGTGTCCATAGATAAATTATAGCGCAGACGAAAAAAAACAAGGCCGCTCATAATGAACGGCCTGTCGAGAAGAGAACGCGCGTTTGCGCCTAATTGTTCTTGGGAGTATTTTGTCTGCCGATTGCACGGACAAGCCAGATGATCCCAAGTACGATCAAAACCAGCACACCAAGTTGGATCAGCCCGCCGAAGATCGAGCCGATTCCGAAGCCGAAACCGCCATACATCATGGGCGCGTAACCGCCAAAACCGCCACGCATCGGCATATCGCCAAAGCGATTGGACATATAACCATAACCACCAAACGGTGCGAACCAGCGCATCAAAAATGGAAGGGCCAACGCGCCAAGGACCAGGACGGCGGCCACAATGCCAAGAATCCATTTCCAAATTGTTTTCATAGTGACTCCTTTATTCTGCGTTTATCATAAGCTTCGATGATGAACAATGGATGAAGTGTTTTCAAAGATTTGGTAAAGATTTCGACGCTTCGAGTTGGGATATACTCTATTGTATGACTCAGCGCATCGGCATCTTTGGCGGGACATTCGATCCGCCTCATCTCGGACATTTGATTCTGGCGACCGAAGCCCGAGCACAACTCAAGCTGACGCGTTTGTTGTGGGTGCTGACACCTATTCCGCCCCACAAACTCGATCAGCCGATCAGTTCGCTCGAAGACCGTTTGGCGATGGTCAAGCTGGCGCTGAAAGATGAACCGGACTTTGAACTATCCACAATCGAAATCGAACGCGAAGGTCCGCATTACACGCTCGATACGCTTCATTTGCTCTCGGAACAAAATCCAAACGCAGAACTTATTTTTTTGATCGGCGGGGATTCCCTGCGCGACCTTCCCACGTGGCATCGTCCCGCGGACGTCGTAGCGGCGTGCTATCAAATCGGCGTGATGCGCCGCCCCGACGACTCGATTGACTTGTCCGCGTTGGAGAATCAATTTCCGGGAATTACAGCCAAGGTCAAATTCATTGATGCGCCGTTGCTCGAGATCGCCTCGCGCGAAATCCGATGGCGTGCGTCGAAAGGTCTGCCGTTCCGATATTATTTGCCGCCGATGGTTTACGAGTACATCATCAAAAATAATCTGTATAATAAAACGAGATTGCTACGGCGGAAACGCACCGCCTCGCAATGACATTTGCATCTCGTTGTCAGAATCTTTGAAGGAGACTATAATACCGCTTGCAATCGGGGCGTGGCGCAGTCCGGCTAGCGCGCTTGCATGGGGTGCAAGAGGTCGGAGGTTCAAATCCTCTCGCCCCGACTTGAAAAGCATCTTGATCCGTCAAGGTGCTTTTTTCTTTTGTTATAATCTTCCCGCTTGCCACAGCGGAGATTTATGCAACAGGTCAAAAAATTCTTCGAAATCCCCAACGCTTCGCCCAATTGGTTTTGGAATTCGATTCTATTTCCGTTCACCGTGACGCGCACCATCTGGATTCTGGTCGCGTATTACGCGGCGGGAAATTACGCACCGAATCCAAGTTATGAAGCTTATGTCAAACGCGGTTATTTTCTAACGCGCATTTTTCCGCTCGACATTTTCTCGCGCTGGGACGCACGCTGGTACTTTTCCATCATCAAGAATGGTTATCAGCCTCCCGCCAACTGGACTGTTGATTACAGCAATTTTGCATTCTTTCCGCTTTATCCATATCTGGTGAAAAGCATCGGCTGGCTCGGCATCCATTTACCGGACGGGTTATATATTCTCCTCGGATTATTGCTTTCGAATCTTTGTTTCATCGCGGCAATGGCATTGCTCTACCGATTGATCATTGTCAAATTGGGTTTTGAAGAAACGACTGCGAGCCGGGCGCTGGGGTTGCTGTTTGTTTTCCCGGCCAGCTTTTTCTTCTCTGCGTTTTATCCTGAAAGTCTTTTTCTCCTTTTGACGATTGCAGGTTTCACATTTGCTCTGGAAGAAAAATGGTTTTGGACGGCAATCTGTGCGGCATTAGTTATCGTCACCAAGCCGGCTGGTATCGTAGTTGTGTTCGCTCTCGGCTGGCTGTACATGGAAAAGCGGCAATGGCGAATCAAAGATATAAAACTCTCGGCAGGCTGGTTCCTGCTCGCGCCGATTATTTTGCTGCTCCATTTTTATTATCTCTATCTTTTATCGGGTCACCTATTCGCCTTCTCCGATGCGATGAAAGCGTGGGGCAGGTTACAACCGGGAGTCGCACAGAATCCCTTTCAAAACCTGATGGGGCCGTCTCTGGATGTATACAAGATTGATTTTGTTCTTTCGATATTATTTTTACTGTGTGGTCTTTACATATTATGGAAATGGCCCACAAAAGCCTTTGGCATTGTAAGTATATTGTTGGTCATGCTTCCCGTTGGCACGGGATTGCTGGTGTCACTCTCTCGTTACCTGCTGATAGCCTTTCCAGTCTTCATACTCATCGGCGAAAAACTGAAGCGTCAGGAATGGTATAACGCGGCACTGGCGGTCTGCTTTGCATTGCAGGTCGTTTATTTTGCAGGGTGGATCAATTATTATTGGATCGCGTGAGAGAAACTTCACCACAGATAAACGCGGATGAACTCTGATTTATAGCCAGTCAAAGGCGACTTTTCCTTTGTATCTGCGTCTATCTGTGGTTATAAACTTTATGACGGAATCTCAACCCAATACAGCTCCAACAAATCAAGCCGCGATCATCAGCCTCATCGCCGCAATCTTGACAGTTCTTTCGTTCTGCGGCGGCATCTTCCCGATTCCATTCACGGGTTATGTTTGTTTCCCAGCAAGCGCGTTGATGGGACTGGTCGCTTTGGGAACGGGATTAATTTCATTGGGTCAGATCCGCTCGAAAGGCGGGAACGGACGCGTCTACGCGTGGATCGGTTCCATCGTCGGCGGACTGGCTGGAATCGTCCTTCTGTGCGCGGTCACCGCGGGAATCCTGTTAATGCCAGAGATTCTCAACTTCATTCATCAATTCTCGAAATAGCCAATATTAGAATTGCATTTGTTTCAGGAAGCGCGGCTTGTCAATCCTTATCGCTTCGATTATGCTTGCGTGCGGGAGTGGTTAAGTCCCGGCGGGCTTCCTGGTCTTCAAAACCTGTGGCGGGTCGCGTTGCGGGCCGCGGTGGGTTCGACTCCCATCCACTCCCGCTCCGCAAATTTATGCAAACCCTTCGGCTTGATTTGGTCCTCAAGTCCGTTGGCAAACAAAGGTGAAAATGGCAACCCCTGAAACCGAAGTTTTAAGCAATCTTGTGTCGCACATTTTTCATATCGAAGATGTCACGCTCGGCGATCCGGCGCGTGGACTCATTGCGCGTTATCGCGGCCATCTGATCCCCGAAGATACCGCAGCCGCGTACGACCAGCTTGCAGATTCACTGAAGCCATACAACATCACGCCGCTTTTCCGCGCGGAAAAGGGTCAGCAGATCATTTATCTCACGCCAACCAAACCCAACCCCAAACCGACGCGGGCTTCCATCAACGTCATTCTTTTCATATTGACCGTGTTGAGCGTCTTGTTTGTTGGGTCACAGCCGCAGGGCACTATGCCAAACGATCTGTCAGGACAGATCGTGTATTTTGCCAAAGCTTTGTTAACAGGCTGGCCTTATGCTTTGAGCCTGATGTCAATCCTGGTAGCGCATGAGTTAGGTCACTATTTTATGAGTCGTCATCACAAGACGCAGGCGACTCTGCCTTACTTTATCCCGCTGCCAGTTCCGCCGCTGGGAACCATGGGCGCGGCGATCCTGATGCAAGGCACGCCGAAGAACAAACGCGTGCTGTTTGATATTGGTGTGGCGGGCCCGCTGGCAGGAATGGTGATCGCGATCCCTGTTCTGTTTTATGGATTGTCCCTTTCTCATCTGAGCGTTATACGACCAAGTGGCGGATTTATCGAACA
Organism: Chloroflexota bacterium; assembly: GCA_021796155.1. The sequence continues at coordinate 1,861 of JAJYOO010000026.1, read as the reverse complement.
AGAAGGCAATTCATTGTTATATCTTCTGGCAAAGTATGTGATGTTCGGCAAACTGCTTCCCGATCCAACAACGACGCATGGCCTTTCATACGCGCTTTATTGGCTCAAGTATTTCTTCACAGGTCAGCCGATCCCGCTCGGCGCAACGGATGTATTCATTGATCCGGTGGCGTTCGCAGGCTGGGCCGGATTACTGGTCACATCGCTCAATTTAATTCCAGCCGGGACATTGGACGGCGGGCATGTGATCTATTCGCTTTTCGGTGATAAAGCATCCAAAGCATTCCCATTTATTTTCGTCGCATTGCTCGGACTTGGAGTCTTTTGGAGCGGATGGTGGCTGTGGGCTTTACTTCTGCTGTGGCTTGGACGCGTCCATGCAGAACCGCTTGACCAGATTACGCCGCTCGACACAGGCCGGCGATTGATCGCTGCGCTGGCAATCATCATCTTCATCCTGACGTTCAGCCCTGTGCCGTTTGCCGTCTTCAGCGGATTATGATTCATCGCCGCGCGGTAGTTTTATTAGCCGCTTTGATTCTCGCCGCGTGTCAGCCCGCGGCAACTCCGCCAACTACAACGCCAGCCGCGACGCGGACGCCTCAAGCAACGTCCACACCAAAAGTTGATGATTCGATCCAGGTCCAGAAAGAAGCGTTAAACGGAGTCACGATCCAAGTCTGGACTCCGTGGTTTGGCGTCGAGCAAAATCTTTTCGATTCACAAGTCGCGGACTTCAATCAATCAAACGAATGGGGAATCAAAGTCCAGGCGACGAGCCAGGTCAACTATTCACAACTTTATCAAAATGTCACAGCCGCGCTCAACTCGCCGGATCAGCCTGATCTTGTCATCGCATTCCCCGAACACGCGCTCGAATGGAATGCCAGCAGCGCGGTCGTCAATTTGAACGATTACGTGAACGACCCGCAATATGGATTGACCAACGCGGACATCAAAGATATTCCTCCCATTTTTTGGAATCAGGATTCCGTCAATGGAACACGCCTCGGCATGCCCGCTGAACGTTCGGCTCGCTTCATTCTCTACAACGTAAGCTGGGCGCGCGAACTCGGTTTCGACGCGGCTCCGCAAACTTCTTCCGATTTTCGCCAGCAGGCATGCCGCGCACATCAAACCATGTTGACCGATGCAGACAAAACGAACGACGCGTACGGCGGCTGGCTGGTGGACACCAATCCCATCAACACATTGTCGCAATTGAATTCCGACCAGCCGCTGGATTGGTCAAACCTCGTGAACGATGCGGATTCAATGACGGCTCTCTCGTGGCTGACGGCTTTTGGCGGCGGCGTTTTGGAAAGCAATGATTATCGCTTTTACACGCCGAAAAATATCGCGGCGTTCACGTTCGTCAAACAACTTTACGACGACGGCTGCGCGTGGACTGCACAGCCCAACGCGGACCTGCCTGCAGCGTTCGCGTCGCGTAAAGCCATCTTCGCCACCGCCGGACTTGAAGAACTTCCGGATTATGCACGCGCGATGGCCGCTGCAAACAACAGCGACGAATGGACTGTCTTAAGTTTTCCCGGCGACACGCAAAACGGCCTGGTCGTTTACGGTTCCTCATATGTTGTGCTGAAATCCACGCCCGAAAAACAACTGGCATCATGGCTGTTCGTCCGCTGGCTTTTATCGCCGGAGAATCAAACGAAATGGGTACAGGTAACAAATCTATTCCCGCTGAGAACATCGTCGCTGGACGCGTTGAGCGACTATAAAAATACGCATCCGCAATGGGCTGCAGCAGTTGCGCTTTTGCCCGAGGCGCAAATGCAGCCGCAACTGGCATCGTGGAGAAAAGTCCGCCAGATGCTCGGCGACGATGTTCTCAGCG
>JAJYOO010000360.1 GCA_021796155.1 Chloroflexota bacterium | reverse complement strand
TAACCTCGTGATTTCCTTGATCCAACAAGCCAAATTCCAAAATGCCGCACAAGCTCGTCGCTATTTTGCCGGTCACCTCTCCGAGGCATTTTCATTGCTAACTACGCCTTTTTCTCAACCTTGAAAAAACCATGTCTAAAAGTATTCGGTTAATTGCAAATTCATGCGGATGAGTTAAAATCAAGCCACCAGATCAGACTAACAAGGAGGCAGGCAATGAACATCGGTATTTTAGGTACTGGAGTTGTCGCGCAGACGATCGGCTCCAAACTGGTCCAGTTGGGTCATAGCGTTATGCTTGGATCGCGGACATCGGCCAATCCGCGCGCCGTTGTGTGGGCAAAGGAAGAGGGCGGTAATGCCCTGTTTGGTACATTTGCTGAGGCCGCAGCCTTTGGCGAGATCATCTTCAATTGCACCTTGGGTACAGCCAGCCTCGACGCGTTGCAGCAGGCAGGCGCTGAAAACATGAAAGGCAAGATTTTGATTGACTTATCAAACCCGCTTGATTATTCCAGCGGGCCGACGCCGACGCTTTCTGTCTGCAACACGGATTCACTGGGCGAACAAATCCAGCGCGCGTTCCCTGATACACGCGTGGTCAAGACATTGAACACAATGAATGTCAACGTGATGGTCAACCCGACCATTATCCATGGCGACCATGATGTATTTGTCAGCGGCAACGATATTGAAGCCAAAGCCCAGGTTATCAATATTCTGAAGAAATGGTTTGGCTGGCGTTCGGTGATTGACCTTGGCGATATTACAACATCGCGCGGCGTTGAGATGGTCATCCCGCTCTGGTTAAGATTGTGGGGCGTGATCGACTCTTCGAAATTCAATTTCAAGATTGTCAGTTAGTAAAAATGTAAAGTCCATGCCACCGCTGTTTTTTTGTTGTACACTCTATTTATACGGAGGTGCATTATGACAAAGAAAATTATTTCCCTAATCGGTTTGTCGGCATTGCTGATTTTGTTGACGGGCGCATTGACCGCTGCGTCACCGACGCCAAATGTGACTTTCACGCTGGTCAGCGGATTGCCTGCCACAATGAATGTCGGTGATACCGCGACGGTTGTAGTGCAAGTCACGAGCGATCAACCGTTCAACTATGCCCAGATGCTGCCAAGTTTCCAATTTCCAGGGAAAGGCGTGGTCGCGGTTCAAGGCGGCGATCATGCAGGTTCAGGTACAACAGCCACTTTGCAAATTACTTTCAAGGCCAAGAGTTCCACCGCCAGTAAATTTCCGGGCGGTGTCGCACCTGTTTCTGTTGTAGCTGGCGCACGATTCCAGGGTGGATTTGTCGCCTCACAGCGGTTCGACTTCAATGTAGCTGTGCCGTAACGAATATCAGACATCCTGTTATACGGTCAAAAATCGGGACTTCGAGCGGGTCCCGATCTTTGTGTTTTATCTCACCTGTGCGAGCGCGATCGCGCCCAGGCTGCCTGATTGATTTCCTAATGCCGGTGGAACAATATATTCGTCAATATTTTTCAACAGGCTTTCGTTTTCGACATAACCATTTAGAATTTCCAAAACTTTTCGCCTAATGATCGGAAACAAAAAAGTTCGATTCATGATCCCGCCGCCGAGAATAATTCTTTTTGGTGAAAGCGTAAGGATGAAGTTATTCAATGCCGAAGCGATGTATTCCGCTTCGAGTTCCCAGAAAGAATCATTGTCAGAAAGTTCTTCGCCGCGTACGCCGAATCGTTTTTCCAAGGCAGGGCCGCAGGCGAGGCCCTCGAAGCAGTCTCCATGGAATGGACATTGTCCAGAAAACGGATCGCGCTTCAAGTCGTGCGGGATGCGGATGTGTCCCATCTCGGTATGAAATAATCCGAGTAGTGGTTTGCCCCCCTTGATGTATCCTCCGCCGATGCCGGTTCCGATGGTGAGATATAACGACGGATCAATTCCTCGGCTTGCACCCCAACGAAATTCTCCCAGCGCCGCGGCGTTGACGTCGGTGTCAATCACAACTTTGACATTCAACGCGCGTTGAATGGTTCCAAGTATGTCCGTGTTGCGCCAGCGCAGTTTTGGCGTGGACGCGATGAATCCATAAGCGGGCGAATCGGGATTCAAATCCAGCGGGCCGAAACAGCCAATGCCAATAGCGTTGATCTTTCCTGAAGTCGTAAAAGGCTGAAAGAATTGGATAATCTTTTGAAATGTTTCATCGGGCGTGGTAGTTTCGATGCGCGTCCGCTCGATGATAATTTCTGGTCCGCCTCCGACCACGCAAATGATTTTTGTCCCGCCTGCTTCAATGCCGCCGAAAAACTGTGAATCGTTCACGGCGCAATTATACGCCGCGCGAGTTTTCAGCTTCCTGTTTGAGCTGCGGCAGCGTTCGCTGGTGTTTCAATTGTGCAGCAATTACGCCCGCGCTGACCAGAACCAACCCGATGATTTCTTTGGCGGTCAGAGTCTCGCCTAGAAAAATAAATGCTAGGGTCGCGATCTGCGGCATCATCAAGCTGTTGATGACGCTCGATTCGACAGCAGTCAGAGTCCGCAACGTCTGGTTCCAAATTGTGAAGGCGATGGCTGTGTTGACTGCTGCCAGCCAGGCGATGATCGCCCAATCCTGCCAACTCAATTGTCCGATGCCCTGCGTTGTAACGCCGATTGTCAACATCAATATCGAGCCGATTCCCATGCTGACGAAGGTTATCAGCAGAGGCGAATGTAAACTATCACGATTCGCTCCTCGTCCAAGAAGAGATGCGAGAACGTTTCCGGCGAGGCAGAATACAGCTATCAAGATTCCAATCGTCTGCGCCTGCGGAATCGCAACGGGCAGGAAATAAAATCCAACGCCGATGACCGTCAATGCCACACCGATCCATTGTAGAGGCGACGGATGTTCATTCAAAAATCCAATCCCCGAAAAGCCGACAAAGAGCGGCGTCAAATTCAGGATTAAGCTAACCATTGCGGCGGGCAGATAAACCAGGCTCAGGAATTGTGCGCCCTGCGTCACTGTATAGGTCACCACGCCGAGCAAGGCTAGCATCCCCCAATCACGAAGCGAGAGATTCATCAACCTAGCGCGCTCCGACGAATTGAACAGCACGAATGGCACGAGACACACGAACGCAAGTACGTAACGTAGTCCCGCAAACGTGATGGCTGGAAGATTATTGTGCAGCCCAATCTTGATCAGCACCCACGACGTTGACCAAAGAAATGTCACAAATACTGCTTGAAGGATGGCGGTTATATGCGGCTTTGATTTCATGTGTCCATTATATTACTTGAGTTTAGAGTTCGTTGGAGCTTAACAAGAAATGGAACTTGCTGATAAAGTTTCTGTGTGAGCAAAAACAAATCCATCAGCGAGTTCCGAAAAGCAGTATACCAAAGTCTACGAAGGCGAG
>JAJYOO010000359.1 GCA_021796155.1 Chloroflexota bacterium | reverse complement strand
TCAAGGCTTCAACTTCACTCCAAACTTTTTCCCACCGCAGAGCAGACGAACTTCCTCGCCGAAAAAATTTCATCCTCCCCACGCGGACTCATCGCCTGCGGCCCGCGCTGCCCCGCTGGAAATTTCCCCGCGCGATTGACCGAGCTTGCCGCAAAACTTGGCTACCCGATTCTCGCGGACGCTTTATCAGGTTTACGATTCGGTGAACACGTCAACGAAAATATCATCGGCGGATACGACACATTTCTTCCAACGCATCTTCATCCACAAATTATCCTTCGCTTCGGTGACGTTCCAACAAGCAACGCGCTGTGTGATTATCTCGATAGTCTCGATGGTGTGCCGCAAATCTATATCTCCGAGATCGAGTGCTGGCACGATGACCGTTTCCGTGTGACACATTCGATGTGGTGCGATCCAACTTTGTTGTGCGAAGAATTATGTAAGTCAAATTGGCAATTTGACTTACGAGGCACAAAGTGGCTGCACGCTTGGGAAAATCTCGAAGAAAAAGTTTGGAGTGAAGTTGAAGCCTTGAAAACGGAGTCTGCTTTTGAGGGCGGAATTCTGAGCGATGTGTTGAGTCAACTTCCAGCAGGCAATGGGCTTTACGTCGCCAATAGTTTGCCCATCCGCCATCTCGATCAATTTGGGAAACCTGATAAAAAAAATATTCGTGCGTTCGCAAATCGCGGCACAAGCGGAATTGATGGAACTTTATCCAGTGCGCTCGGCGCCGCGGCGCATTTGCCCGGACTTGTTTTTGTCACCGGCGACACATCTTTTTATCACGACATGAATGGATTGCTGGCAATCTCGCGCTGTGGAATTCGCGCGACGATCATCGTCATCAATAACGACGGCGGCGGAATTTTTCAGCGCCTCCCCATTTCAAATTTCGAGCCGCCGTTCAAGGATTTATTTCTCGCTTCACATGGATTGGCTTTTGAACACGCCGCAAAACTTTACGGCATTGACTATGTTTGCATCGAAAGAAAATCACTTGCACCCGCGCTGAAAAAATCCCTCGCATCAGACAAATCCGCCATCATCGAAATCCCAAGCGACTCAGAAAAGTTCGAGCAACTGCGAAAAGAATTAATCCAACGAGTGAAAAGCAAACTTTAAACTTGCAACTTTCAAACCTTAAACTAAGAGGAACCATGAACTGGATTCAAGTCAAAGAATATCAAGACATCACTTATCACAAAGCGGACGGCATGGCGCGAATTGCATTCAACCGTCCCGAAGTGCGCAACGCTTTTCGTCCCGACACGATCAAGGAAATGATCGAAGCGTTCGAGAATGCGTGGGAAGATACTCGTATCGGCGTGGTGTTGCTCACCGGCAATGGTCCCGCAAAAGACGGGAAATATTCCTTTTGTTCCGGCGGCGATCAACGCGTGCGCGGAAGCGCAGGCTACGTCGGTGAAGACGGTGTGCCGCGTTTGAATGTGTTGAAACTTCAGCGCATCATCCGCAGTATGCCGAAGCCTGTCATCTCGCTCGTCGCGGGTTACGCCATCGGCGGCGGACATGTTCTTCACGTTTTAACGGATCTAACCATCGCGGCAGATAACGCCATCTTCGGGCAGACCGGCCCCAAAGTCGGATCGTTCGACGCGGGGTTTGGTTCATCGTATCTGGCGCGAGTCGTCGGTCAGAAAAAGGCGCGAGAGATTTGGTATTTATGCCGTCAATATAACGCGCAGGACGCGCTCGAGATGGGATTGGTCAACAAAGTTGTTCCGGTTGAAGAACTCGAAGCTGAAGGCATCGCGTGGGCGCATGAAATTCTCGCAATGAGTCCGCTCGCGATCCGCAATCTCAAATCTGCATTCAATGCCGAGCTCGATGGTCAGGCCGGTTTGCAGGAACTCGCTGGCAACGCCACCATGCTTTTCTACATGTCCGAAGAGGGACAGGAAGGCCGCAATGCCTACAACGAAAAGCGCAAACCGAATTTCAAAAAATATCCGTGGCTGCCATAGTTTGTAATCTAAACACAAAGACACAAAAGCACGAAGCCACAAAGTTTTTTTCTTTGAGTCTTAGAGACTTTGTGTCTTTGTGGTAAAGGTAATTTATTATGGATTGGCTTATTGAGCGCGCCGTGCAAACACCGAACAACGTCGCGCTTGAATTCAACGATCAAACGTGGGCGTACTCCGCTCTCAACGATTGGGCGGAGTCTATTGCCGCGCAACTCGAATCGCAAAAAATAAATCACGGCGCGCGCGTTGGCATTCATCTCAGCAACCAGCCTTTTTATGTCGCGCTCATTCACGCGCTCGCCCGCATCGGCGCCGTTGCCGTTCCGCTGAATCTGCGCCTCATGGAATCCGAACTCAAATGGCAAGTCGAACAAAGCCAATGCGATTTATTGATTAGCGAATCGGTAATTGATTCGCTCTCGAAGCGGATTCTGCATCCCGATCATTTTTCAACGCTCGAACATTTCCCCGCGCGGACTCATCCCCCACTCGCACCTGATTCCGTTCAAGGAATCTTTTTTACGTCCGGCACGACCGGATTTCCAAAAGGTGTGATCCTGACATTTGAAAATTATCATGTCAACGCAATTGCATCCGCTGAACGTCTCGGCGTTGACCCACACGAGCGTTGGCTGTTGACGATGCCGCTTTTCCACATCGGCGGCATGACGATTATTTTCCGCTCCGCGATTTATGGGACACAAATCGTTTTGCATTCCGGCTTCGATGTCGACAAGGTCCATCACGCGCTGACGGAAGAAAACATCACCATCGTTTCGCTCGTCCCGACCATGCTTCATCGCCTGCTGGAAAAATATCCAAATTTCAAACCGTCATCATCTTTGCGAGCGATTTTGCTTGGCGGCTCAGGCGCGCCAGAAAATTTAATTAAGAAGTCCTTGGACTTGAATCTTCCCATCGCTTTGACTTATGGATTAACCGAAGCCACGTCGCAGGTCGCCACATCTACGCCGGAACAGACTCGCGCAAAACCCGGCAGTGTTGGAAAAGCTTTGCAAGGCACGACTGTAAAAATCGTTGACGAAAAGAATCAGCCGTTGCCAGCCAATCAAGTCGGCGAAATCGTGGTCAGTGGAAAGACGGTTATGCAAGGTTATTTAACTCGTCATTGCGAGGAGGGCGCACTTCCCGACGAAGCAATCCCCAAACGACAAGAGAGATTGCTTCGGACTAACGCCCTCGCAATGACGGAGCATGGAATCTTACACACTGGCGATATTGGTCATCTCGATGATGATGGCGACTTGTGGGTTCACACGCGCCGCACGGATTTAATTGTCAGCGGCGGTGAGAATATTTATCCCGAAGAGATCGAGCGCGCGCTGACGAATCATCCAGCCGTCAGCGAAGCGTGCGTTGTCGGTTTGGCAGACCCGGCCTGGGGGCAGTCTGTTGCAGCGGCCGTTGGATCG
>JAJYOO010000358.1 GCA_021796155.1 Chloroflexota bacterium | reverse complement strand
GTGAAAAGCTGTGACATGCCACGGAATATCCTGCGAAACGCCCGCGATGAATCTGGCTGCGTCCCACAATTCTTCATTTGAATCATTGAAGCCCGGAATGACGAGCGTAACAACTTCAACCCACAGTCCAAGTTTATGTGCGCGTTGGATTCCATCCAATACATTTTTCAAAACGCCGCCCAGCTTGTGATAATTCTTTTCCTGCATACACTTGAGATCAACTTTATACGCGCTGATGTAAGGCTTGATGAATTCCATTACTTCCGGCGTGTTGTTGCCATTGGAAACATAAGCGCACATCAAACCCGCGGCTTTTGCTTCCTTGAAAATATCAACCGCCCATTCGCTCGTAATCAACGGTTCGTTATAAGAAGAAACCACCACGGATGCATTTGTGCGCCGCGCCAGTTCCACCATTTCGTTCGGTTTTATTTTTCGGATATAAGCCATGGACGCGTCCGAGGCCGGATCACGCATGGCTTGCGATGTGAACCAGTTCTGACAATATCCGCAATGGAAATCACAACCGAGCATTCCAAACGTCAGCGCGTTGGAGCCGGGCATCACATGGAAGAAAGGTTTCTTTTCGATTGGGTCTGATTGCAGAGCGGCGACATATCCCCACGGTACGCGCAAAACTCCGCCTTGATTGAATCGCACCTGGCAAATCCCGCGCCTTCCCTCGCGGATGAGGCAGCGGTGACCGCAGGCGAAACAGCGAACGGTGTTATCAGGCAGGCGCTCGTAGATTTTCCCCTCAACCGTTAAACCATCCAATCTGTTTTCTAAAGCGGACATGCAATCCTTTCGATCAATAAAGAATCAATTGCAGACCATGCCTCGATTTTTAATTTGCAACGATAATCATACTACCAATTGCATTTGCGCTGATCTAGCCTAATACGAGAATTTGTCAAGCGGGACCCAGTGCCCGTCCTTAAAAACTTCGATTTGCATCACCGGGTGGATTTCCCATAACGTTGCGCGGTTTGTGCCAACATCACCGGGGCGACTTGGATTGAACAAAAGCCATCCGCTGACGCGCACTTGAAGGCGCATAAAGCTTGCAGTGCGGATCGCATCCAATGTCCATTTATGATCGCTGCGGACGCGCGGCGTGACCGCCGCTATCACCGCCTGTGCCGGACTGTCGCCCAGGTTATTCGTGAGCGTCAGATTCCAATCCGTGTTATCAATATTGTTGCGGCTGCAATTTGCCGGAGAAGGCGGCGCCTCTTTTGCATAAAGAACATAGCCGGTCAAATAAACCGGCATCCCCTGGAACTGCTTAATGTAAGCATTGCTTTGCGGCGACCATGTGTTCATTGCCTGCAGTTCGACGTTCTTTGGCCATCTCAATGCAAGCAAAGTATCGAATGACAAGCTGACGTATTTGCCTTCGTCCACGCGGTTTTCCAGAAGATTAAGCTCCGCATCACCGCCCCGACCTTCGGGCGGGCAGCCGTTGAATGTGCTTGCGTCTGGCTGGGACTTGTTGGTCACAACGGGAAAATCGTCTATGGCCGGAGCCATCGCTGACGGCACAACGAGCTGCGCGGCGCGTGTAACGAACTGACTCCCAAAGAAATAGATTGCTGCCCCCGCGATCAGCAGGACGATGACCAGCCATCCAACCCTGCTGAAAAACTTTCGGTTAAACATTTATTGCTGCCTCCAAAAACGTTCGCTATTATAATCCGCGCATGTTAAGTATTGTAATTCAGGCTGGCGGACAGTCGGCACGCATGGGCGAGAATAAGGCGCTCAAAACTTTTTTGGGAAAGCCCTTGATCCGGCGTGTGATCGAGCGACTTACACCGATTGCGGACGAACTCCTTGTTACAACGAATCAGCCCGAGAGCTTTTCTTTCCTCGGGCTTCCCCTCTTTCCAGACCTCATTCCGGGTCGCGGTCCATTGGGCGGACTCTATACCGCGCTCGTTTCTGCCAAATATCCGATTGCGGCGGTCGTTGCGTGTGATATGCCTTTCGTCAGCGCGCCGCTCCTTGCCGCGGCGGCCAGTTTCCTTGTCCGGGATGAAGCGGATGTCGTCATCGCGGAAACCGCCGAAGGTTATGAACCTCTTCATGCCGTATATCGTCGCGCGGCCTGCATCCCCGCCATTGAATCGGCCATCCAATCTGATCAATGGCGGATGATCTCGTGGTTCCCGAAAGTCAAAATCCGAAAGCTCACACAAGATGAACTCCATCGCTACGATCCGGATGGAGTCGCTTTCTCGAACGTCAACACGCCTGAAGAATTTGCTGAAGCCGAACGACGCGCACAACTGTCAAACTAAGCAACCATCAAACTATCTAACTATCAATACCGGGCACGGCGCATGGCTGACCACTTTCTGACTCGTGCTGCCCAACACCAAGCCGGTCAATGTTCCCATGCCGCGTGAGCCCATGACGATCACATTGCTTTCACGCGTTTTCGCCACCTCAATGATAGCCTCTGCAGGTGATCCTTCGATTAATTCCGTATGAATCTCTGCCGGGGTCTTTCCCGCAGCCTCCTCAGCTTTCTGTAGGATTTCCTGGGCATCTTTCAGCCTGGACACAATTGCAGATTGCAGATTTGGCTCGCCTAAATAGGCCGGGATGCCTTCATAGGCGACGACAATTCTCAAGGTTTTTGCGTTCATCGCTCGCGCCAGATCGCCAGCCAGGTGCGCGGCCCGCAGTGCGTGTGCGGATCCATCTACGGCCAGCAGGATGTTTTCAAACATGAGGGCGGCTCCTTTTGTTTGAGTACAACTTTAGTATACAATCAAATCCGGATGGATTCAATTCAGGTCCAACTGGGAAGCATCTAATTTCGTGGGCTTTTGAATATTTCACCGCAGAGCGCACAAAGAACACAGAGCTTTGTCCTTTATTCTTCTCTGTGAACTCCGTGATCTCTGTGGTAAAAAATTGGTTAGCCCATTCTTTTGGACACTCCTTCCAACCGACCTTTTGCCGTCTTGCCGGGGAATGCCATCACGCCTTGCTTGAAATCTTTATCAACGCTTCTTTCAGCCGCGCCACTTCTTCCAGTGTGTTGTAATGAGCTGCGCCCACGCGGACCATGCCGCCGCTGTCTTCCAGCCCGAGCCGCTCGGTGACGTTGATGGCATAATAATTTCCATCCCAGACGTAGATGGACTGCTCCGCAAGTTGTTCGGCTGCTTTACGCGGGGACAGGTTCTTTATGCGGAAGGAATAAGTTGCCACGCGCTCTTCGAGTCGACGCGCGTCGGTGAGACCAAAGATCGTTATACCGGGAACCGCTTGCAGGGCGGAAAGAAGCGCCCGGCTCAATTCGTATTCGTAGGCGCGAATGGAAAGCATCGCCGTTTTCAAATCCAGGCAGCGACCGCTGTAACCGTCTTCGCTCAAGCCTTCGAGATGCTCACTCCCAAAATTTTTGCCGATCTTTGGTCTCACCGAC
>JAJYOO010000357.1 GCA_021796155.1 Chloroflexota bacterium | reverse complement strand
GAGCTATGGTTTAGGAAAGGTAGCGGGGGCAGGACTTGAACCTGCGACCTTCGGGTTATGAGCCCGACGAGCTGCCACTGCTCCACCCCGCATCGAAGCCCGCAGAATATACCAGATTTAAAATGCGTCGTCAAGCATTAACATTTTAGAAAGCTGTTCAACTTGATTCATCATTTCATGATAAAAATTGCAATGTTAAAAACCAGTACCAACGGTTGACAAAGTTTGTTAAGATATGGTGTATAATGCAATCACCCTCAGAGAGTTAAGATTCTTATCTAGCAATTATTCTCATTTCACATGACTGATTCCCTTTTAGTCATCGAAGGCAGGCACGCAGACATCCCTTCTTTTGGCATTGAATTGCAAAAGAAGGGATTTGATGTTCATCTCGCGACAAGTGGCGGCGCGGCTGTTTCGCGTTTGGAAAAAGTCAACCCCAGTCTCGTTGTGGTCAATGCAGCCTCACTTCGAAGCACAGGCTTTCGTATCTGCCAATCCATTCGCGACAAGAATACAAAATACCCGATCATTCTTATCCTCGCAAAAGAAATCAAAGTTGACAAAGACCTTGTGGACGCGGTTCTTATATTGCCGTTCACCGTTCAAAAACTTGCCAATCGCATCAAGCCGCTTTTGCCCGGCGACGGAAAAAACATTGTGCACGTTGGGCCGATTCGTCTGGATGTTGAACATCGCCGAGTAAAAGCCCTTGGGAAAAACACAAAGCTCACGCCGCGCCTCGTCACGCTTCTGCAAATACTGATGGACAAGCATGGCGAAGTCGTCGAGCGCGAAGCTTTGTTCAAAAAAGTTTGGGAGACAAATTACACAGGCGATACGCGCACGCTCGATGTCCACATTTCATGGCTGCGGCGCGCAATTGAGCTCGATCCCCTCAAGCCAAAATTTTTGAAAACGATCCGCGGCGTTGGATACCGATTAGACGCTTAATTCACTTTGAAATAAACTTCCTTCGACGTTTACCGACCGGACGCAGACCTTGCGTCCGGTTTTGATTTTTATCTCGCAAGGAATCTCATCGCTTCTCACCGGACGAAGTGCCTGTGCGGCGCTCTTGAATATTTTCCCGTCCCAGGCCGGGTCCACTTCCCAATAATCAAGTTTCCCGCGTGAATTGACTTTGATTGAATCCGACTTCATCTCGAATTTTATCTTCGATCCATCGAAACGCGGAGGGCAAACAGACGAATCTCTTTCGAGTGTAAATGGCTCGCTCGGCAATGAACACAATCGCCGGCGCGTCGTATGCACCGCGCGAAAAGTAACATCGGACGCAATGAACTGGCGTCCAAGCTGCGCGGCAACGACCGGCGTTGTTCCTGATCCGCAGAAGAAATCCGCAACCAGGTCGCCTTCATTTGATGAGGCTCGGATGATTCTCTCCAACAAGCTTTCAGGTTTTTGTGTCGGGTAACCAGTGCGCTCGTTGTGAAGCCGCGCTACAACAGGAAAATACCACCAGTCTTCTGGAACTTTTCCGCGGTCCAAATCGGGGACTTTGCCAAATCCAGCTTTTGGTGAAGCTCTGAACGTCTGCACCGTGGATGGATTATACGGTTCACGCACGGCATCTACATTGAACGTATGATCATCGCCTTTTACATAAGCCAAAATCGTATCATGCTTGCGATTGAATGCGCGGCGGATTGGCGATGGGCCATGATAAGTCCAGATAATTTCATTCAATAAATGATCCGCACCGAAGATTTCATCCAATAAGATACGGGCATAAGAATCTGCATGCCAGTCAAGATGAAGGTAAAGTGTCCCATTCGCAGTCAGCAAACGGTGCATCAACACAAGACGGTGATACAAAAATTCGAGATACGTATCAAGACTGGGCCAGGAATCATGATAACCATCAGCAAGTGCCCATTCATCCGGTTTGCGCGAGTCCTCGCCGCGGCCAATACGAGCGGAATATTTTTTGTTCGTAAAAAACGGCGGATCGGCATAGATGAGATTGATGCGTCCCTCGAGTTCAGGCAAAAGCGCGGACATAACGGAAAAGTTGTCCCCCATGATAAGGCGCGAAACAGGCACAGCATTTGGATAGCCGCGTCCGTTTGGGAAAACGATCGAATCGTTTATAAGGGAAGCCGGTTGAGGGTCCGGGAAATGCTTCGAGGGCCAGGTCAGCGAGGGCATATTAATAATGCACGTTCACTGTTGTTCCAGCATAGTCCCCGCCAGGGATGCTGTAATCATTTGTAAGATTTGTTATGTCGGGATATGGCTGGGACCAGCGGAACAACCATTTGGCTTCACTGGTACGCATATTGATACAGCCGTGACTCATCGGCGTGCCGAAATTATCATGCCAATATGTGCCATGAAAAGCATGCCCAGCATTTGTGAAAAAGGATGTCCATGGGACGCCGGGCAATTCGTAATCCTCCGCTCCTGCAAAAAGGTTGCCATTTCCCATGTGCTTGGACGGTGACTTTTCCTGAATATGAAAGCCATTGGCTGGGCTGACGGGCGTAGCCGTGTGGTTTCCATACACCAGTCCCGATGAGATTTTCGTTTGGAAAATCTGTTTATCGCTTTCATAGGCGGTCAACATTTGCGTGGTCAGATTGACATCAATGCGTTTGTTTTTCCACGAAACATTCGGCGAGATCGGAGCCAGCGAATCAGCGGGGATCAGGCGCAGGTGCGCCGCGTTGACATAATATATTCCGGCCAGATCGTCATAGACACGGTACCACGGCGAGCCGTCCGGGCCGTCTTCGATTGCTTCCACCCAATAAACCGATTCGTAATACAAACGAAAATTCAATTGCTGCCAGCCATAGGTTTTCGTATGACGCCACGGCTGCGTGAATGGGACGGTCACTTCCATCAGAACACGCTGACCATCTGGGATGGGATCAATTGGCAGATTCAAAATCATTTGGACTGGCTGCAAATGTGCGCGCCAGAGATATCCGCCCCACACGCGATACCAAACCGGATTTAACGCCGGTTCCTGCGCGGTCACTTCTTCGTAAACGTGGATCAAGTCATCCTTGTACCATGTACCGGTAATCGTAGACTTATCGGAAGGCTGGCTATAAACGCTGACCGAGCTGATCGCCACGCGCACTAAAGTGCTGTCATCAAAACCCGTAAAACTCGGTGAGAACCCTCCAAAAGCAAGGCTGGCAAGACTCAAGCCGCCTACTTTGAGAAAGTCTCGTCTGGAATACTGTTTGGACATGCGTGGCATTTTACTCCAAATCGTAGATGATTTAAACGCGCATTATTTGGGAATCATGTAATCCACTTACACAGAGATTACACCGTTCATGCTGCTATAGGTGGCCCGTGTGCCACGAACATCGGCGGCAAGCCGGAGCGAGACGGCAAAGCACACAGAGAAAATAAAAAGGAAAAGAAAGAGACTTGGTACTCTCTGCCCTGAAAGGGCGTAGGG
>JAJYOO010000356.1 GCA_021796155.1 Chloroflexota bacterium | reverse complement strand
AAGCGAAGACCTACGCTGTCAGTTATGAATTGCCGGTGGCGATCACGCGCTGCGGAAATTTTTACGGCGGCGGCGACTTGAACTGGAACCGCATCGTGCCGGGTACGATCCGCTCCATCCTGCGCGGGCTGCGGCCGGTCATCCGTTCGGATGGGCAGTACGTGCGTGATTATTTCTATGTGGAAGATGGCGCCGCGGCCTATATGCTGCTGGCTGAGAAGCTGGCCGCGTACCCTGAACTGCGCGGGGAAGGATTTAATTTTTCTTATGGCAATCAGGTAACAGTGTTGGAATTGACGCGGCGTATCCTTGCCTTGATGGGATCTGACCTGGAGCCTGAAATTCGCAATGAAGCCAGCAATGAAATCCGCAAACAGTTTTTGAACGCGGACAAGGCGCGTCAGGTTCTGGGCTGGTCGCCGCTGTTCACATTGGAACAAGGATTGGAAAAGACAATTGCATGGTATAAGGATTTTTTGATGACGGAGTCAAAGTGATAAAACGGGACGCGCAATTACGCGCCGATATTTTGAAGCTGGTCGAAGAATATTATGAAGCGCGCTTTGCAAAACGCGACTTCAACCCCGATACCGATTTTGTGCATTACGCTGGCCGGGTCTTCGATGCGGACGAGCTGGTGAAGCTGGTTGATTCCAGCCTCGATTTTTTTCTGACCGCCAGCCGATATTCGGACCAGTTCGAGAATGACTTTGCCGAATTTTTCGGGCTGTCGAATGCGTTCATTGTCAATTCGGGTTCCTCGGCCAATCTGGTTGCCATCACGGCGCTGACTTCGCCCAAGCTGGGCGAGCGTCGTTTGCTTCCGGGCGATGAAGTCATTACCGTCGCGGCTGGTTTCCCGACCACTGTTGCGCCTCTTGTGCAAAACCAACTTGTGCCCGTATTCGTGGATGTCAATTTGGGCGATTACACTGCCATCCCTTCACGCATCGAAGAAGCGATTGGCCCGAAGACGCGCGCGATTGCGATGGCGCATACGATGGGAGTTCCGTTCGACTTGGATACCGTGATGCGCCTTGCGAAGCAGCATAATCTGTGGGTGGTGGAGGACAACTGCGATGCGCTCGGCTCGCGCTACCGCGGACAGTTGACCGGTACGTTCGGCGATATCGCCACCGTATCCTTTTATC
The DNA here is from genome assembly GCA_021796155.1 of Chloroflexota bacterium. Next base: position 2,300 of record JAJYOO010000356.1, on the reverse strand, counting down.
CCGCGCATCACATCACCATGGGCGAGGGCGGCGCGGTGATAACCGGCAGTGACCTGCTCGGACGGATTGCCCGTTCCCTCCGCGACTGGGGACGTGATTGTTATTGTGCCGGCGGCGAGAATAATACCTGCGGCAAGCGTTTCAGCCAGCAGTTTGGGACCTTGCCGTTCGGCTACGATCACAAATATGTTTATAGTCACATCGGCTATAACTTGAAAGTGACCGACATGCAGGCGGCCATCGGCATGGCGCAGTTTGCCAAGCTGGAAGGGTTCATCGAACGCCGCAAGGCCAACTTCCGAAGCATCCACGCCATGCTCGAACCTTATGAGGATCGCCTCCTTCTTCCCCAGGCTGCGCCCAATTCCGACCCGTCGTGGTTTGGCTTTGTCATCACAGTCCGCGAAGATGCCGGTTTCACTCGAAATGATCTGACCCGTTTCCTCGAAGCCAACCGCATCGAGACGCGCAATCTTTTCAGCGGCAATCTGCTTCGACAGCCGGCCTTCATGAACATCGAGCACCGCGTGGTCGGCGATCTGACCAACACCGACATCATCATGAACAGTACTTTCTTCATCGGTGTTTATCCCGGCATTGATGAGTTCCAGCTCGAATACATCAGTTCTGTTTTTGAACGCTTCATGCAGGGAGAACGAGTAAATTAATGCCGCAGAAGATTCGTTGCGAAGTCGTGGACCTGGTAGATCACGGCGAACATGTTTATTCGGTATTTTTGAAACCTGATTCTCCTGCGCCGCGTTTCTCGGCCGGGCAATTTTTGCATCTTGCTTTGGACTCATTTAATCCGGGCGACTTCTGGCCCGAGTCGCGTGCCTTCTCCATTGCCAGCGCACCGACGAATCGCAATCTTTTACGCATCACGTACGCGGTCAAAGGACAATTTACGACGCGCATGGAATCTGAATTGCATCCCGGCTGCCAGGTGTGGATCAAATTGCCCTACGGCGATTTCATTGTTGATTCTGAAAACGATGTCTGTTTGTTGGCAGGAGGAACCGGTGTCACGGCATTTACAGCATTTTTGGGCGGGCTGGCATCGGATTATCCACATTCTGTCTATGTTTTCTATGGCGCACGCAATCCCGAGTTGTTGATCTACCGCTCGCTCATCGAGTCTGCTGCTGAACGCTGCGCTAACCTCAAGTCATATTTTCTCGTTGAAGAGGGCGATGTCCCCGAATCCGTTAAGGGACGCATCAATCTCGATGTTGTCTGGCAAAGGATCCCTGACCCGTTGTCGGTCATATATTATTTGTCCGGTCCTCCGGTAATGTTAAAGGCACTTTCCGACGCACTGGAAAATCGGGGAATCCCACGGACACAGATAGCAATAGATGCCTGGGAATAACAATGGATAAGAACCCGCTCGCCGACGATCTTGATCATATCCTCGTTCATACGCGTGATCTTTGGGAAGAATTGCGCGGCCAGCGCATTTTCATCACAGGCGGGACGGGCTTCTTCGGTTGTTGGTTGTTGGAAAGTTTCATCTGGGCAAATGAAAAATTGGACCTCGATGCTCGTGCGACCGTGTTGACTCGTTCGCCGGCCGCTTTTCGAGTCAAAGCTCCGCATCTCGCGGGACACAAAGCGGTCGCCCTTATGGAAGGCGATGTCCGTACTTTTGACTTCCCTGCAGGTACGTTCTCGCATGTCATCCATGCCGCGACCGAATCCAGCGCAAAACTCAACGATGAGAATCCGCTGTTGATGCTGGATACCATTATCGAAGGCACGCGTCATACTTTAGAGTTTACGAAAACATGCGGCGCAAAAAAATTTCTGTTAACGAGTTCCGGCGCGGTCTATGGAAAACAACCGCCCGAATTGACTCACATCCCCGAAGATTATACCGGCGCTCCCGATCCGATGGATCCGAAGTCCGCTTATGGTCAAGGAAAAAGAATTGCGGAACATCTATGCGCGCTGTACGCGCAACAAACAAATATCGAAATGAAGATCGCCCGTTGCTTTGCCTTCGTCGGGCCATATCTCCCGCTAGACGCGCATTTCGCCATTGGCAACTTTATCCGAGACGCAATGAACGGCGGACCCATTATAATTAAGGGTGATGGCACACCTTATCGTTCCTATCTTTATGCGGCAGACCTCACCATTTGGCTATGGACGATTTTATTCAAGGGTCAGTCCTGCCGCCCGTATAATGTTGGAAGTGATGAGGCATTTTCAATTGCGGAGGTTGCAGAGCAAGTGGCACAATGCTTTTCTCCGGAGTCTCAAATTGAAATTCGAGGTAAAGCCGATCCGCATAAAAA
>JAJYOO010000355.1 GCA_021796155.1 Chloroflexota bacterium | reverse complement strand
TCACATTTTCACATTCGTACGCGCCCGCCAATAAGGCGGGCGCGTGGTTTTGGCATATTGCTGGAGCGGGATATTTTTGGTATCTGTCTAGCAGACGTTCCCTTTGGACTTATCCCAAAGCAAGGCTAACGTCTGCTTGCAGAATTATGATTGACAGATGCAAGAGGTCAACTAGAATCATCGTCAAAAAAAGCTCATGAAAAAGCCCGACTCTATTTGTAACGAGCCGGGCTTTTTTCGCCTTCTTACTTTCAACCTTCAAACCTGAAACTCTATTTTCCCTGACTATACCAGATTGAGCCGGGCGTGTCGTAATTGTAACCCTCGCTTCACACCACATGTGTTGTACCTCGCTCGTCGATATCCATCTCGAAATAATCGCCGAACGGGAAGCGGAAACCATCTGTGAAGATATAGGTAAATCCGTTAACGTAGGTGGAGAGATCGGTTTCAGACGACCAGGTATTGCCACCGTCGGTCGATTTGCGATAGTAAACGTTCCAACGATCTATCGCGCCTGAGGAGGCAGCGCGAGTATCCATCCACGCGATTCGAACGTCGCCAGAACCGGTCGCGGTAATTGCGGGAAAAGCATGTTCCACTCCCCGTGCAGCGGTCAAGACATCCTGTTTGGCGGACCGCGTGTTACCTCCATCTGTAGATTTTGCCAGATAGATCCGCTTCGGCCCACTGGCAGTTGTACCTGAATTCCAGAGAGCATAGAGCGCACCCGTCGCATCGGATGTCATCGTCATTTGCGCACCAAGGAAAGCCCATCCACAACTCATGGATGAACAATCCGGCCGGGCTCCCGAGACGTCGAGCAAGGTGGCTGTCCAGGTCTTGCCGCCATCGCTCGATTTACTTATATACAAATTAACCGGCCCCTTTGCGCCGCCGTTCTGAGTATACCCAGCCCACGAAAAATATACCGATCCATCGGGTGTGATAGTTCCGCCGCCCGCCAGCGACCAGCCCAATTTGGCACTCTGATTTACCTTCACCTCTATGAATGTCACGCCGCCATCGTGTGAAGCCGCAGCCAGCACGGTCTGTGAATGGTTATATACAACATAAACATCCTGTCCGCGCACCGCAAGGATTGGTTTATCGACACCAGCATTGGTCGAGTCTGCCAGAACGAAAGTCCATGTCACGCCATAATCTGCTGACTTCGCGACCTCGATACTGCTTTTGCCGTTCTGCAACCAAGATGCATAGAAGGTTTTACCATCTACAGGATCAACGACAATCTGCGCGTCCCATTGCCCGGTCGTATCGCCGGCCGGATACATGATGGTTGGGAAACCCCATGTCAACCCATGATCACTGCTGGTTTGCAGGATCATCGTTGGACTGTAACAAGCCGGACACCCCGGTACGCCGTTGTATTGCGGATAAAGAATATAAGCATGCCCGAAACGATCCGCTGCAATGGCTGGCTCCCACTGATCGCCAGATGTGAATCCCATGCGCGTCTGCGGCGCGAAACCGCCGGTCGCCGACATCTTGGACAAAATAACGGGCGCGCCCGGCGGCGCGCTTCATCACGATGTCGGCCATTGTTTTATCGTATGTCATAACGCTCTATCTGATCTTCGTGGCACATTTCTTCACGCCGGTTATGTTGTTGGTTTTCATGGCCATCAAACCCGCACAAATCGCCATCCAGCGCATGTCAAAGCCGCGGCCCAGCGAACCGCCCGCTGGATATCCGATCTGGCCGCGCTGGTTCTCGACGGTCTGCTTCGTCCACAACCGCGTGTTCAGCAATTACTTTGTATTGGCTTAGGTGATCGAGACCGTAATCCGCACGTTCTTGCCCAATTTCTGGCGTCAGCCGATATTTTTCACACGACCAGCCAAACCCCAAGCGAGAAATCGTTCGAGGGTTTCGGTTATTCAATATTTATCATAATTATCTATAATATTGACAAGTAAGGCTGGGATGGGTATACTTACCTTCTATGAAAAGCACCAAAGATCGAATTCTCCAAACCCTGCTGCGCCAGCCACACCGCACTATTAATGAACTGGCAGAGGCTGTAAGCATTAATCCTATTTCCGTCCGCCACCATCTGACGAATTTGCAGATGGAGGGATTGGTGTCAGCGGAGGAAGAACGCCACGGGGTCGGGCGCCCACGCCTGGTCTACGCGCTGACCGAAGACGGCATGGAAAAATTCCCGACGCGTTATCTGCGCCTGACCACGCGTCTTCTGGCGCAAATGAAAGAGTCCATGCCTGGGCCAATCGTCAGCAAGCTGTTCAGCCAGATCGCGGATGATTTAGCCAGCGAATATTCCGATCAGATGCGCGGCCTCAGCATGGAAGAACGGCTGGATTTTGTAAGAGACATGTTGGCGGAAGAAGGCTTTACCGTTGAGTGGGAAAAGAAAGGCGATGAGTATCAGATCCATGAAATCTCGTGCCCTTATTATCAAATCGGCGTGGCGCATCCTGAGGTCTGTACGGTTGACCAGGATTTGATCTCGAAGATGCTGGCTGTGCCTGCCAATAAAATCGAATGTATCTTAAGCGGCAGCGCGCACTGCACCTACGTTGTGCAGTCAGGGCAAGGCGTGACCCGATAAAATACGAAGGAATTTACAAATGTCTGACGAACAAATAACGAATCAAATCAAGTGGACAATTCATGAAACAAACCCGGACTTGGTGGAAGTTGTACGAGCCAAATTATCGGAAGTGGTTGACCCTGAAATTGGCATGAACATCATTCAACTGGGACTCATCCGCAATGTAGAGCTTGAGAACGATATCGCACGGCTCAAAATGATCCTGACCACTCCGTTTTGCCCCTATGGCCCGGCCATGCTCGAAATGACCAAAGCGAAAGCAGTTGAGGCTTTGAATAGACCCGTTACAATCGAAATGGGCATGGACATGTGGGACTTTTCCATGATGGAAGATCCGTCCGCTTTAGATTGGGGATTGTACGCGTAATAAAAGATCAAGCCTGAGAATCAAAGAGCGACTCCTTGAGTCGCTCTTTTTATTGTATCTACCTTGACAATGTCACATTAACGCTTTTTCGGCTTTTTGGAGTCCAGAAGTTCTACTTCTGGAGCGTGACAGGTCATCCGCAAGTAGAACTTGCGGACTCCTTTCTGAATGTGGCATTGTCAAACTACTCAGCACTATTTTTATCGCCCTTTTGCCAATGCATGACCTGCGGCTGTTCACCCTCCGAAAACCCAGACAACACGATCAAGGCGTTCGTAACTATATTGCTGTGGTTCCGCCAACGATGGTTTAAATGGGCCGCAAATAAAAGGCTATCCCCCGGCTCCAACAGAAAAATCTGTTTCTCAACCAAGTACTCCAAATGACCGCGTAGGCAGAATACAAATTCGTGTCCGCTATGAACGATATTATGCGGGCCACTCGAAACACCGCTCTCGAGAGTCAATACAAAAGGCTCGACGCGCCCCGTAAAACGCTCGCCACCCAACCCTTCCCAAAC
>JAJYOO010000354.1 GCA_021796155.1 Chloroflexota bacterium | reverse complement strand
TTTATATCCACTGTCTTACGCGTGAGCGATATTCTTTATACGTATCTCCGAACTTATCCTCGAGATAAATCTCCTCTGCGTGGATGACCGCGTGTGTGATCGTCCAGAACAGGAAGGGCGATGCAAGCAGGCCCCACAAGGTTCCGGCAAATAAAGTGAAGCCGAGATAGATCAAAAAGAATCCGAGATAGATCGGGTTGCGCGAGAAGCCATACGGGCCGCCAGTCACCAGCGTGGACACAGATTGGTGCGGATCGGGCGATGTGTGCAGCTTCATCATCTGAGAAACAGCCAAACCCGCCAGCAGGAAACCCAAGATAACCATCAATCCGCCAACGACGCGCAATGCGAATGTCCACGGCGTGGGGAAGGGGATGAGCCAACCTACAATCAGTGCGCCAATCAAATAACTGAGAAAAACCAGCGGCGGCGCAACTCTAACTTGTGCGTGATCAAGATTTTGTTCTGTCATATTACCTCTAATAACTTGTGAAGTTATAACGTGCCTATTGTCTTTTTCTAGCCGTCATCAGGAAAACAAGGAAGGATTTTTCGCGGCCGTTTATTTCCTTTTTGATTTCGTATGCAGTCGAAAAAACGACGTTTCCAAATCCCGCGGCCTCGACCCATTTCTGTAGTTCAGCGCGCTCAAATCCTTTGTGGACATCGGTGGTCCCATCGGTGTGGAATGTGCCGTCTTCTTTGTCGAGGTCCGCAACCAGTAAATATCCACCTGGTTCCAGCAAAGCGTGAAATTTACCGATGATATTTTTCGCTTCGTGAATGTGATGCAGAACCATCAACGAGTAGGTCAAATAATAGTGCTCGGCTGGTAGTGGATCGCTTGACAGGTCAAGGCGAACAGGATGCATATTGGTCACACCTGCCGCGTTGATCTTTTCTTTTAGCACATCCAACATTCCTTGCGATGTGTCAGCCAGTGTGATCTGGCCCAGGTCAGATTGAAGCGCGAAACTCAGTAGACCTGTTCCGCAGCCGTACTCGAGGGCGTCCATATTCGTTGACAATGGAACAGCGTGACGAATAGCGTCCGCGACGACGCGGGCGCGTTCCACTTTCGCGGGATCGGAGTCCCAATCTTTGGCGCGTTCATCAAAATTCGTCATGCCCAATTCTCCAGCGTCTCTTTGACCTTCATCAAGAACCAATCCGCCGACGCACCGTCGAGGATGCGATGATCGAAGACAAATGATAAATAAATCATCGGGCGGATGGCGATCGCATCGTCGATCACGACCACTCGCTTCTGCATCGCGCCGACGCCGAGGATTCCGCATTGAGGCTGGTTGATGACGGGGAACGCGAACAGCGATCCGCTGATGCCATGATTGGTCAATGTGAACGTCCCGCCTTTGACTTCATCGGGTTGAAGTTTCTTACTGCGAGCGCGGTTAGCGAGATCATTGACTGCACGCGCCATTGCCAGCAGAGAAAGATCATCTGCATTTTTTATAACGGGGACGATCAAACCTTCCTCGCCAAGTGAAGTCGCCATGCCGATATTGACAGCTTTATGGACGAGAATGCCTTCGTCTGTCCAGGATGAATTTGTCATTGGATAAGTTTTCAACCCCGCCACGATGGCCATCATGAAATACACGGTGAACGTGAGATTGACTCCGTCGCGGGCAAAGATGTCTTTGTTCGCATTGCGATGCGCGACGACCTTGCTCATATCTGCTTCCATGACGGTCAGCACGTGTGGCGACGTATGCTTCGATAAAACCATATGCTCTGCAATTTGTTTGCGGATGACGGTGTGTTTGATAAGTTGGTCGCCTTGCGCTGAAGTGACCGCAGACGACGGACGATGGACGACGGTTTGTGGTCCGTGGTCTGTGGTTGGTTTCCCGCTCTGAACGTAATTTAAAACATCGTTCTTGGTGATGCGCCCATTCAAACCCGTGCCCGTGATTTGAGATAAATTCACGCCATGTTCCGCGGCGATTTTGGCGACAACGGGGGAGATGAAACCCGAATCGTGTGTCACGTGCAAAGTATCAGGTGTCACATTCTGTTTGACTTGCGGCGCGCCTACGCTTGGCAACTTGATACTTGACACTTGAGAACTTGACACATCTACACTTTCCCCAGGCTTCCCAATGAACGCCAATATCGTTCCCACCTTCGCGGGGATGCCTTCCTGCGCGACGATTTTCAACACCGTTCCCGATGCGGGCGCGGGGATTTCTGTGTCAACTTTGTCCGTGTTGACTTCAAGCAGCGGTTCCAACTCTTTAATGGAATCGCCCTCCTGTTTCAACCATTTGATGACGGTAACTTCTTCAACACCTTCGCCGAGTAATGGAACTAAAACTTTTGTTGCCATCGTACCTCCAGTTATCAGTGATCAGTTGTCAGTGATCAGTGCTGTGAAATACTCAGCGGACTCTTCGCGAAGAGTGCGAGGAGGCTCGCCGCAGAACATTTCCGCTTTGTCCATCATTCCGCCCAACATGCGGCCAATTTCAAGACATTTATCTGTCAATTGTGTGCTTGTGTTTTGATCGATATAGCTGCATTCCAAGACGGTCTCAATCCAATGCTGAGTTTCCATTTGTTCCCCGTCCGAGTCTGTCAATTTGCTGATGAAGTGCTTTTCGTATCTTCGTTTTGCCCACGCTTCCGTAATGTTTGCGCCGATGCTCCGCGACGACCGACGAATTTGGTCCGTCAATGAAAACATTTCTTCCCGTGGAAATGATTTTGTGAATTTCAGAATCTCGCGTTGCAATTGACGGCTTTTCTGATATACGATCAGATCACGAAAACCTTGCGCGTGCTGTAATCCACTCATGTCTTTCTCCTTTTGCTAATGACCGACAACTGTTCACTGATCACTGCTTACTGATGACTGCTTACTGATAACTGATCACTTGATCACTGGATACTGATTCGGATCAACTTCATTCATCATTTCATAAACCGTATCGAAAATCGTTTCCGCATTCGGCTTGGACCAGTAATCACCATCCGAGCCATAGGCGGGGCGGTGGTCGGTGCCGCTCAAAGTGCGCGGCTCGGAATCAAGATGATAGTAGCCGCCCCGCTTCTCGATGACTTCCTGCATCATATACGCCGATGTTCCGCCCGGCACATCTTCATCCAGAAAGATAACGCGATTGGTTTTCTTCAATGACTCGACGATCTTGCCGTGAATGTCAAATGGCAGAAGCGATTGCACGTCAACGACTTCGACTCCGATGCCGACTTTGGATAATTTTTCCGCGGCGTCCATTGCAATGCGACAGCACGCGCCGTAGGTGACAATCGTGACATCGCCTCCTTCGCGGATCACTTCGGGCACGCCGAGCGGAACGGTCATCTCGCCGATGTTATCGGGCAATTTTTCCTTGACACGATAACCATTCAAGACTTCGACGATCAGCGCGGGTTCATCACACTTCAAAACCGTATTATAAAAACCAGCCGCGCGCGTCATATCACGCGGAACCAAGATATTCATAC
>JAJYOO010000025.1 GCA_021796155.1 Chloroflexota bacterium | reverse complement strand
TGATTTCCGATTCAATCTGTTATATAGTTTGACAATGTCAGATTACGAGTAAAGTGTAGTAGATTCAGGTAAATAAGCAGATGAAAAAAACGTTTTCGACCCAGAGCGCTGGGGCATTCCGTTGGAACGACTGGATGCGTTGCCCGGACAATTGCGAAGGCATTGGGAAAAATATCGAGATTGCTTCAAAACACAGACCCGAGATACGAGCGAACATGCTTACAGCTACTTGCGAGGGCAGTTGACCTTGGAGAAGGATCGACACTATGCCGGGATTGCCCGACAAATGGAAGGGAATGACGGGCAAGCTTTGCAGCATTTCATGTCCAACTCGCCCTGGTCGGGTGAGCGGGTGTACCGGCAGATTCAGGAGGATATCCGGGCTACGCCTGAACTGGCTCAAGGTAGTTTTCTAATTCTGGATGAAAGCGCCGATGAAAAAGCGGATATCCACAGTGCCGGTGCACTGCGTCAATACAACGGTCGCTTCGGTAAGGTCGACACCTGCCAAGTGTCGGTGGTGTTGGGCTATGCCAACTGGCGCCAAGCACCTTGGACACTTTGGGCCATGGTCGACAGTGCGCTATTTGTACCAGAGGAATGGTTCGCACCGGATTTTGCGCAGGAATACAAGAAGCTGGGAATTCCTGCGGAACGACGATTTCACACCAAACCGGAATTGGGATTGGAAATGATCCAACAGGCGCAGGCACACGACTTGCCCTTTGAAGCCGTCGCTTGTGACGATCTGTACGGGCGAGATCGTCATTTTCGGGCGGAATTGGCTGCAATGGGGATCGTTTACTATGCCGATGTGCCTGCCAATACTCAGGTTTACCTGAAAAAGCCCCAGATCGGGGTTCCGAAGAAAAGCACTCCGCGGGGCCGACCCGCCCGTCGGCGCCAGGTGTTGCACGGCTTGCAGAGCTTCAGTGTGGTCCAAGTCAGCCGAAAATCGGATACCCATTGGCAACGGCTACTGGTTCGCCACAATGAACGCGGCGTGCTTGAAGATAACTTCACCGCTCGGCGAGTATGGACCGCCTCTGCCGATCTACAACAAGTCCGCGAAGAGTGGTTGATTATCCGCATCGAAGCCAATGGAGATCACACGTATATCTTGAGCAATGCCCCGGCAGACACTCCCTTGGAACGCCTGGCACCAGGCGCCTGTGGACGCTACTTCGTCGAGCGCATCATCCAGGATGCCAAGGATGAAAACGGTTGGGATGAATTCCAAGCTCAAAAATACCTGGGCTGGAAGCATCATACCGCCTTGACGGCCTGTGCCCTTTGGTTCATTGCTCAAACCAAATTATCCTGGGCCCAACAGACCGCTCGCGATCCCCAACTCGCCCGGCAATTGCAAGTCGAAGTCCTGCCCGCTTTGTCCACGGCCAATGTCCGTCAGATGCTCAAAGCTGTTCTTCCCTTGGAAGAACTATCACCACAGCAGGCTCGGGAGCAGGTCGTCCGGCATTTGGTTAATCGTTCCCGCTCAACCGCCAGTCGCTTGAGACATCGCCACTCTAAAAATCATAAGGTCCATACTTAATCTGACATTGTCAAACTAAATCCAAAAATATAAATCAAATGTCACCCTGAGCACAGCGAAGGGTCTCCGCCGCTTTGCGGCGGGATTCTTCACTCCCTTCGGTCGTTCAGAATGACATGTGTTTCCGATGTTAGGCACTCCCATATTTCTTTACTTATCTCGAACTGAGTTAAAGTAATAGGCTTTGCTTCTAGCGTTCAAATTCAGTTTGAGTAATCAAGCCAAGTGCCTGGCTGTCCAATCGGTGATCAAGCAAATCGCACAAAGCGAGATAGCGAACATCATCACGGAGCGGATTTGACCGTTCACGTCGAGCCGATGGAGATGGCGGAGACGTAAGCAAAAAGGGCTGGCATCAAGCCAGCCTTTTTCATTTCATACTTTGACTATAGAATTCTGTAAACCCGCATTGATCACAACAAAACGCGACGAGCGCTTTACGCTGCGACGCGGGGTTACTGGAAATCGCCTTCGATAGACTCGGCCCGGACTCGTTATCCGGTGCGAACAGATACAGATATTTTCCGCCCATCGAATATTCATTGAGCCTCATAATACGGCCCTGCGTCATCGTGCCGCTGCACTTTGGACAAGTCTTTGCATCTGCCATTTCTGCCTCCCAGAGATAACGGTTCGATTCTTTCGATGTTTCAGCCCGCCGCCTTCAACACTTTCAGCGCTCGTAACGTGACCCATTCATTCGGTTTCTTCATCTTCCCGAACCTCATCCACGTCTTGCCGTCGTAATTGTATTCAAGCTGCCAGCGTCCATGCTCATCCTGTTTCGAGCGGATGAGTTCGAGCGTGCTCTTCAAACGTTTGTCTTTGCCAAATCCTAAAGCGACCAACGCCTCCGCGATCTGCAAAATATCGGTGACGTAAAAAACGGGAAAGCCGAACTTCCACCAGTTGCCGCTCGGTTTTGCCGCCCACCCGCTTGGATAATCTGCCGTGGACGGATCCGCGCTGAAGAAGAAATCCACGCCGCGTTGGATAGCTTTCCTAATTAACGGAGTCCGTTCATCCGTGGATAATTTGCCGAACGCCATCATCACTTTGACTCCGCCCCACGCACAGGACAATTTGTTATTGGCTCCGCACGCAAAGTCCGGACCGCACTTGTACGCGTAATAGCGGACGGGCGCATCTTTATCTTTCAGCGGAGCGATGCCATCGCCCGTAACGGTACGCGCCATCCAATCGTAAGCTTTTTTCAAGCGCGGATCATCGCAGCCTATTTCCATCAATGACCAACATAAATTTCCTTGCAGGCAATCGACTGTTCCCGAAGGCGCGCCGGATGTCGTGGTTGTGAATTGACCGCCCTCGCACATGTGATCGAGCACATAGTTGCAGGCCATTTCGATACGTTTATCTTCATTAACTGACGCGCCAAGCTGCGCCAGCAGAATCATTGCCCAGACCGTCGAACGATATTTCTGTGTGTATCCCGGCCCCGGCTTGACCCAATAACCTTCCTTCTCCATCTTCGATAATACAACTGCAATCGGTCCATCTTTGTGAGCGGACTTGCGCGCAGATTTTAGTTTTGGATCATTGGGAGAAAGATCAAGCAGATCGCGCATCGCGAGATAACGCACGCCGGGATTATCAGACTCAAGCAACCACGGCAGAGAGTCGTTTCGCAACTGGTTCTTCCAAGACATGTGCGCCTCCTTTTAGAACCGGATGTCCCCATATCTAAAAACAGTATAGCATTTTGAGGATAATATAATCAATCTCTCCAAGTGACAACCGATGTAACAGAGCTAAAAGTCGATACCGCGCAATCTAGATGTCAAAATCGAATCCGAGTTTATTTGGATCTAACGATATTGTCACCGCAAAGATATGATCTTCAACTAAGGCCAATAGTTCGCGCACCCTTGATTGCGGCACAACAATTCTCGACTTTACTATCTCAGACAGTTCATGATGAATCTCATCATAAACAGCCTGCTGGCCAACCACAATTGGTTTCAGGATTTCAAGAGCGAGATTATCAGCACTTTGATAACTTGATTTCTTCCCTTCTTTGCACCTTCGAATCAGTTCTCCTTTGAAGCTATCTAACAATTCTCTCACAAGAGCAGCTCCTTCAACTGGCGTCTGAATACCAGATGAAGCAGATAAACATGCATTTACCCCTCTTTTGTGGAGGACACTCAATTTAGTATCGAGTTGTCCCAATCTTACATTGGCCACTGTTGTCCGTATTTGATCTTTTCGTAAAGCAAGATACGAGTCCGAAGCCTTAATAGCCCAATCCTGAATTTTATTGTCGTTGCTGAATGATTCTCTCAATGCATAAACATGCTGAATATAATCTGTAGATGAGACTGTTCCTGCTGTAGAAATATAGGAGGCGAAGCCATATTTTGGCTGAGGTATAGCATACTGATTAAGATAATGATCAAATTCGCCTAGTTTTTCTATTAGACTCTCAGACGGATGCATTGTAGTAATCTCGGGCGCCTTTTCTTCGCACTCGAGCATCCATTTCAAATCCTCCTCTACTTGTTTGAGCTCAGGAGCTTCATATTGTAGTTTGGCTATTGCATCCAATCTCTCCCTTATCTTATCCAAGACCTGAATGATTACAGATTTTTGAAGATCATTCGGCATAATACCTCCTCAACTAATTAAGCTCCCAGTTTATCCCACTCCGCTAACTTCTCATCCATCTCTCTTTGCACGCGTTCGTATTCTTGCTTAACTATTTCAACAATCCTGACATCTCAAGTATCTGTATTGACCATAAGCCTGATTGTTCAGAAATTTGAGTACGCCCAGAAGCATCAGGCCAAATTTTCGACCATTGTAATTGCCAGAACGCTAATTGGATCTGGAGTTCCACCAATTTTTCAGCGTTATTAACTTCTACCTGTGCAGCTGTCCATTCGATAAACATTTTGCTTTCGTCTATCAGGCTTTCGACGACATCTCGGTTTGCTTCATTTGTTGAGAACGATCTGATACGACTCAAATTAGCAGCTAATCCGCCCAAACGCACAGACAAATCATCACGTAAATATCTCTCTTTGATTTGAGTCCAGTCTTTCATGAATTACCTAACCGTTTCATCGCAATCTGAGCTACTCGATCACGAATTTTTGAATCCAAAATTTCCAAGGAAGGGTTATTCTGCCGCGGACGAATATTGATAAGCGACTCAAACGTCACTTGCTGAGTAGATGGATTCCAATCAGCGCCCCAAATAAATTCCTGCTGGCTACCATCTTCCAATAAAACAGCTTCGCAATCTGCATGCATGGCTCCGCCGCCAGCGAGAATTCCACGTTCAACATCAACAGCTAGTTTGATATAAGTCTGAAGCATTTGAAGCATATCTTTGATCTGTTCGGGAGTGGCACGGTCGCGGATGATATAAATCACAGAATCTCCTCCAACCCGATTATAGCAAACATCAAATCTGCATTCTCTCCCACTCGCCCAACTTCTCATCCATTTCTCTTTGCACACGTTCGTATTCTCTTCCAATCACCGCCACTTCATTCGGATTCACAAACGGACTTTCCAACTGCGCGCCTAAATTCGTCAACTCTGCTTCGAGCGCGGCGATGGTATTTTCCAGTTCCTGCATCTGTGCAATCTTTCTTCTTTCCTCTTTCGCGGACTGCGACGACTCCCGTCGTCGCGTTTTTGAAACATTATCCGAAGTCTGGAGACTTCGGAGTCCTTCGGCCCGCGCTGCTTCTTTCTCGCGTTCCTCTTTCATCTGCGAATACGTGCCTTTGAATACAGCCAATTGACTTTCGCCGGGATTGACTTCCCAGATTTGCGTGGCGAGCGCATCAACTAAATAACGGTCATGTGTGACCAACAGAATCGTGCCTTTATATGCGTCCAACACGGCTTGCAAAACTTCCTGCGATGGGATGTCCAAATGATTCGTCGGTTCATCGAGCAGCAACAAATTCGTATCTTCCAATGCCAGCTTGGCTAATGCCAACCGTCCGCGTTCGCCGCCGGAAAGCATGGACACTTTCTTGAACGCGTCATCGCCGGAAAAAAGATATTTGCCGAGATACTCGCGTCCTTGATACGGCAACATGCCGGGCGACGCCGCGAGAATTTCATCGAGCACCGTTTTATCGGGATCGAGTCCTTCGTGCGCCTGCGCGAAATATCCGATGTGTAGACTCGCTCCGAGAATCACCTCACCCGCTAACGGTCCGAGCTGACCGAGAATCGTTTTGAGAAATGTTGATTTGCCCGCGCCGTTCGGTCCGATCAAGGCCGCACATTCGGTGCGGCGCAGTTCGATATCCGGCGCGCGGAAAAGCATCTTGCCCGGATAACCAATCTCAAGATCGCGCGTGCGAATCACCAGATCGCCGGAGCGAGCCGTCGAACGCAGATGCAGATGAAGGTCCGGCGTGACGCGCACTGGCGGACGCAAGGCGCGCACGCGTCGCTCGGCTTCGTCCACGCTGAACGGGCTGGTCGTCGTGTCCACATCCAACTGCGACCAATTCGTGCTCATCACCGCGTCCATGCCGACTTGTTCAACAGCTTGCACAACGCGCGTCAACCGTTTGAGTTTGCCTTTGGCCTGCAGCGTGTTCTGCCCTGAAATATTTTTCTTGATGTATTCAACATCTTTTAAAAGTTTTTCTCTCTCGCTTTCGAAAACTTCAAAGCGATGATTCCAGCGATTCTCGCGCTCTTGCAAATACGTGCTGTAATTACCGCGATAAAGTTCCGATCCGCTCACGGCCATTTCGAGCAGCGCGTTGCAAGCGTGATCGAGAAAATAACGATCATGCGAGACGATGAGCGCCGCGCCTTCCCATTGACTCAAATAACCTTCGAGCCATTCGACGGCTTTGATGTCGAGATGATTGGTCGGCTCATCGAGCAGCAACAAATCGGGATTCGAAAGCAACAACTTCGCGAGGAATGCGCGCGTACGCTGTCCGCCCGAAAGATGATCGAGCGACAGATTGAAATCCGATGGATCAAAGCCGAGGCCGGTCAGCACCTGTTTGATTCGGACTTGATAAACATAGCCGCCGCGCCGCTCGAAGTCTTCCTGCATCGGGCCATACCGGACCAAAGCCTGCTCCCGTTTCGACGGGTCGGACATTTCGGCTTCGAGCTTTTCCAACTCGCGCTGACGCTGAATCAGATCTGCGAAGACGGTCATGCATGCGTCCCAGACCGTGCCTTCGAGTTGGAAGTCCGCTTCCTGCGGCAAATATCCAAAGCGAAGATTTTTCGCGCGCGTAACCTTTCCCGCCGACGGCTCTTCCAGTCCGACGAGGATTCGCAACAATGTGGTCTTGCCGATTCCGTTCGGACCGACGAGCGCGAAGCGCGCGCCCTTGGCAATGGAAAACGAAACATCGCGGAAGAGATCTACCGCGCCGAATGATTTGGTGAGGGAGTGTGCGGTGATGAGAGACATGATTGTTTTTGTAGAGGCACAACATGTTGTGCCCCTACGTGTTTAACAAATTTTCGTCGTCCTCCGCCCAATGAGACGGATTGGATTCAATGTACCGATGGATTCTATCCCATTTCTTTTCGTTTCGAATCACGCGTTCGTAATAATTGCGCTGCCATAATTTACCGACAAACGATTTCCAATCCAATTCTTTCACGCCGCGAACATATTCATTAGTCGTCATGGTTTTGAACCATTGGATCATCTGCGATAACGGCGCGTCCGGCCTTTGTAGGGGCGAAACCTGTTGGGGCGGACCTATGTGTCCGCCCTTTTCGGATTCGTCATCGGGGCAGACACGCAGGTCTGCCCCTACAATTTCAACGACTTGAATGATGCCATGAAAATGATTTGGCATCGCCGTAAACGCGCCCAATTTAACCGATGGAAATTTATTCGGCAATTCACGCCACCATTTGACGATCATCATTCCCGCATCATTCAATTTCATTTCGCCGTTCACAATTTCGCCAAACAAACATTCGCGGCCTTGCATCACTATCGTAACGAAATACGCGCCGGGCTCGGAATAATCAAATCGAACAGCGGTGGTGTTGCACACATCAAATCTCTTCGCCCTCATGCGCCTCGGGAATATGAATCGGCTTTTCCTTCCCCAATTCCAATGACCGTTGATATGCGGCCCAAACTGCGCGCGAAATCGCGGTGCGGAAACCGGCCTTCTCCAAATAATACAACGCCTCGGCGGATGTCCCACCCGGCGATGTGACTTGATTCCGCAATGTAGCCGGATGTTTCTCGGCCTGCTCATAAAAATCCGCTGAACCTTTGATGGTCTGCAAAACCAATTGCTCCGCAATGCGGCGCGGGAACCCCATGTGCACACCCGCGTCGATCAATGCTTCGGTAAATAAAAACACATATGCGGGACCGGTACCGGATAGAGCCGTTGCCATGTCGAGATAACCTTCATCTTCGACGAAGACTTCCGCGCCTAACGCGCCTAAAATTTTCTTAGCTATCTCGCGTTGCTCATCAGATGTCTCATGCGACGCGGCCCAAACTGTGATGCCTTCGCCGATCTGTCCCGGCGTATTCGGCATCGAGCGAACGATGGCTTTATGCTTCAACCCGGTGCTGATCTTTTTGATCGAAGCGCCCGCCACAATCGAAAGTACCAACGCGTCCGCGCGGACGCTTTTGATTCCTTTCATCACATCACTCAACCTCTGCGGCTTGACCGATAAAACAACCACATCCGCATCATGAACTGCGACAGCATTATCTGTTGTGGCTTGAACGCCATACTTTTGATGCAGTTCCTCGCCGCGTTCCGCACGCGGTCCCGACGCGATCAAGTTCGCGGGTTTTGCCAATTTCTTCCGAAGCAATCCAGCGATCATTGCTTCGGCCATAACTCCTGGTCCAACAAAAACGACTCTCTTATTAAGCATCTCTGCCTCCTTGCACGGATTATAAAGGCAGGCTGCCAAAAAGCTAACTGGAATTTCATGAAAATTTCATGTGTAATTTACATGAGCCATGTAAGATGTGCCGTCATTGATGAGGCCCGTGTCAAAGAACGACACGGGCTTTAATTGTCTCAATAAGGAAATATTTATGGCTCGCTTGCAAACTCTTTCATCTCATAGTGGGAAAAGAAAACAACGAAAGCCGCAGAACGGCTGGACGATCATTTTATTATCCGGCACGTTGACGATTCTATTTGCGCTTTTGTTTTTGCTGGCAATTGTTCCCGTGATTTCGCCGACCACTGGCGCGGACGTCGCGGACTTGTTGCGCGCCTTCGTCGGACCCGCACCGGTCGCGGCGTTGGAAAGTGTATCGTACCAGTTTCAGGATGCGTTCAATCAATTCCGCTCGCAGGTCAGCGGACAATCTGAAATTCAATGGTCAAACCAGCCACAAAGCAACACCGTCACAACCACAGTCATTTCAACGGCGACACCCACAACGATTCCAAATACCCCGCAGGCAATCGCCAAAGTTCCTCTTGCACAAAACATTCCAATAACGACTCCAACCGCGACGCCCGCGCCGGTCAATGCTGTCATGGTTGATCCGCCTCAGATTGGCTGGCAGGCTTACGGTTCGGAAATGAACGGACAGCCCATCATGGCGCGCACGATGCAATTGCTTGATCCAACGCGTTCTTATACCGGCGTCGCGCTGGTCCGCATTGATCTTTCCAAACTCCAACTTCACATGATGCCTGGAAACATCGAGCCGTCTCACCCATCAGGAATCAATCAGGCCATCGCCGATCTTGGACAGATTCCGCCCGCGGATCAGAGCAATCTGGTCGCGGCCTTCAACGGCGGCTTCAAAGGAATCCACGGACATTTTGGAATGATGGTCAATGGTTTCACTTTGCTCCCACCGATTGACGGGCTTGGAACAGTGGCGATTTATCAGGATGGTCACGTTGCGATTGGGACATGGGGAACGGATCTCACGCAGACTCCGGACATGATCGCGTTTCGACAGAATTGTCCGCCGCTGATCGATGCGGGTCAGATCAACCCGGGGCTATATCTCGACAACCGAAAAGCGTGGGGCTACACCGGCAACTCCGACATCACGTGGCGCACCGGTTTGGGCATCACACAAGATGGTCGCTATTTAATTTACGCCGTCGGTAACGGGACGTCCGCGGCGACGCTGGCTGAAGCTTTGCAGAACGCGGGTGCGTACAACGCCATGCAATTAGACATCAATCAATATTACGCACACTTTTACACATACACACCGGCAAATGATCCATCGAAAGGATTCACGATGACCGGTGAACCGCTGCTGGCGGAAATGATCTACAACCCGCATTTATACCTGACGCCAAACGTGCGCGATTTCTTTTATTTGACATTGAAATAGTTTGCTTTTTGGTTTCGGCATCAACAGATTTTTATTGTTCATCTGTTGTTCATGCACAACAAGTAAGATGCGTTCATGCGCCCTTTGATGGAGAGCAGAGGGCCGATAAACAAGCGAAAAAAGGAAAGGTTCATGATTCGACTCAGAGGACAAACAAAGGCACGTTCAAATCGCGGGTGGATATACGCGGCTATCTTTTCGATATTTTCTTTTGCATCTTTGATTGGCGTCCTTGCCATTGTTCCGGCAGTTTCACCGTCCACAGGCGCAGAAGTGGCCGATATGATCCGGTCAGCAGCGGGGCCGCAATTAACGGCGAATATTGAAAGTGCATCGTTCTGGATTCAGGACAACATCAATCAATTGGCATATCAAGCGGATGGCAAAAAGCCGGGCATCACACTCGACCAGCAACCTGTCGCACAGCCGACTGTTCAAAGTGCACCTGTGCTACAGCCCACACCACAACCCACACCGCAGCCGACACAAACAACAAATCAATCAACTGTGGTTGCACAAAAGCCCATCTTCCAACGAGTTGTCCCCGCGCCGAGCACAAATGTAGTCACCGCCGATCCGCAGATTGGCTGGCAGGCTTATGGTCCAAATGTGAACGGACAACCCGTTATGGCGCAGGCATTATTGAACTTAGATCCAACGCGGCCTTATGCTGGCGTTGCTCTTGTACGCATTGATCTATCCGTGCTTCAATTGCACATGGAACCGGGGTTTTTGGAACCGTCGCATGCGACCAATGTCGTGAATGCAATTCCAAATCTGGGAACGATTCCGCCCGCGGATATGAGTCATCTTATCGCTGCATTCAATGGCGGCTTCAAGGCCGTCAACGGAAAATATGGAATGGTTGTGGATGGCACCACGCTTCTCACACCCTGGCCAGGAATCGCGACGGTTGCCATTTACAAAGATGGGCACGTTCAGATTGGAACATGGGGACAGGATTTGTTCCCCGGCGACCCGAACATGATTGCTCTCCGTCAGAATTGTCCGCCCATTCTGGAAGCTGGTCAGATTGATCCGCGCGTCTATGTTGATGACGCGTCTCTTTGGGGCGATACCATCGGCAACCAATCCATCACGTGGCGCACCGGCTTGGGCATTACACAGGATGGCCGCTATTTGATCTACGCGGTTGGCAATGCTACGTCGGTTTCCACTCTCGCCCAAGCTTTGCAAAACGCCGGCGCTTACAATGCAATGCAGCTTGACATCAACAAGCATTATGCTCACTTTGTGACCTATGAGCCTTCGGGCAATCATCTGACGGCTGTCCAGCTTTTGGATCAAATGGAAAGCGATCCGACGATCTTCTTGGTTCCTCGTTCGAGAGATTTCTTTTATTTGACAACGCGCTAAAAAGATTCGACAAAATAAAACGAGCGGAAATTTATCCCCTCGTTTTTGATTCATCAGAATGGACTACTTCCCCGTGAAATATTGCAGCGCCAACCGCAGACGTTCCTCCACATCCTCCGGCGCGTCTTTTGGCAAGGACTGGATGGCGGTCTGCGCTTCGACAATGGAATAACCCAACGCTGTTAATGCCGCGAGAACTTCGCTATCCTTGTCCGATAGCGTGGCAACTTTCGCTAAAGTGTCTGCAGGTCGCAATCGGTCGTGCAAGTAAAGAACAATTTTCTGCGCGGTCTTTTTCCCGACACCGGGCACGCGACTCAGGATTTCACTTTCTTCGTTGAACACCGCGCGTTGGACAACATCCAGCGTGAGCGTAGACAATACAGAGAGCGAGACTTTCGGACCAACGCCATCCACGCCTAACAACATATTGAATAGATCACGGTCGGATTGAGATTCAAAGCCATAAAGTGTCAACGCGTCTTCGCGAACGACGAGATGCGTGTAAAGCAGAACAACTTCGCCCACTTTGAGCCGTCCACGCAGAGGCGCGGGGACAAATACGCGCAGTCCCACGCCGCCGACTTCGATAATCAGGGCATTATCTTCGATTTGAGTAACTTCGCCGCGTAGAGTTGCGATCATAGTTCTTATTATATGTCATTGCGAGCCCTGCAGAGCAGGGCGTAGCAATCTCAAAATAACAGACATAATTTATCTGCCTTTGTGGTTAATATCTTTTTGTATGTAAGTGTGTGATGGCAATGGCTAATGCATCGGCGGCGTCATCAGGTTTTGGGATTTCGGGCAGGAGCAAAAGTGTCCGCACCATCTCCTGGACTTGACGTTTGCCCGCTGAGCCATAACCAGCCACCGCCTGCTTGACTTCATTCGGCGTGTATTCGAATACTTCAAGTCCCGCTTGCTCCAAAGACAGCAAAACCACGCCGCGCGCTTGGCCCACTGCGATGGCAGTCGAAATATTGCGTTGAAAAAATAATTTCTCGACCGCGGCAGTGTCAGGATGATTCTGTTTTAGAAGTTCATTCAATTGGGTGTAAAGCATCTCCAGCCGCGCGGAGGCGGTGGACTCTTTGGACGTTAAGATCACGCCAAATTTAACGGCTTCCAGGTTTCCATCCCGCGCGAGGCGGACGAGTCCGTAGCCGGTTGTTGCTGTTCCTGGATCAATCCCAAGTGCGAGAGTCATAAAAAGTAAGGGCGGGATCACCCGCCCTTACGTCAAACTATGCGGCTTCCATCGCGGCGATAGCTTCATCGGTGATCTTGACGTTATGGAACACGTCCTGAACATCATCCAACTCTTCGATGCTCTCAACCACTTTCATCACTTGGAGAGTCGCATCGGTATCCAGTTCAAGCTCCTGCTTGGGGACCATGCGCAAGCCCGCTTCATCGGGTGTAACGTGCGCCTGATGCAATGCGTTGGCAATCGTCTTGAACGACTCAACTGGGCCAATGATTTCTATTGAGTCGCCGGAATCAGTCGCATCATCCGCTCCTGCAACAACGGCCAGATCAAAAGCCTTTTCGAAAGATAATTGACTGGACGGAAAAGAAAAATATGCTTTGCGATCAAACTGCCATGCCACCGCGCCAGCTTCCGCCATGTTCCCGCCAACACGCGTGAATGTATGACGCAGATCAGCAACGGTGCGATTGCGATTATCGGTCACACACGAAACCAAAATGGCAGAACCATGCGGGCCATAGCCTTCGAGCATGAGTTCTTCAAACACCGCGCCGTCTTTATCTTCACCCGTGCCGCGTTTTATGCCGCGCTCGATGTTATCTTTCGGCATATTCTCAGCGCGCGCCTTGTCCACTGCCAACCGCAAGCGAAAATTAGATTCGGGGTCGCCGCCGCCATCGCGTGCGGCCATGACGATTTCACGCGTCAGCCGCGTAAAGACCGCGCCACGCTTGGCATCCGCCGCGCCTTTTTTACGTTTGATGGTTGACCACTTTGAATGACCTGACATAAGAGCTCCTTACTTGTAACCACGATAGTGGGAATTTACACGTTAAGCGGCGAAGATTATACCATTAGATAAAAAAGCCGACTGCGAGCGCACCCGGCCCGGCATGTGTGACGATGGCAGGAGGCAGTTCGTAAATCGGAATCTCAGCGCATCCGACCTCGGACTTGAGGCAGGCCGCCACTTCGCGAGCCTCATCCTCGACATCAGCTTGCATCACGCATAAATGCGCGGCGTCTGACCTCGGACATTGCTCCTTGACAATTTCAATCAGACGCGCGACCGCACGTTTTTTAGTTCGTTGCTGCTCAAACGGTTCGATTTGTCCATCGCAAATTGAAAGAATCGGCTTGACCTGCAGTAGCTCGCCCACTAAAGCTTTGGCTCCACCGATACGTCCACCTTTTTGAAGATATTCGAGCGTGGCAACCAAGAAATACGTCCGCTCGCGCGGAATCATTTCGTTGACGCGTTTGACAATGGTATCCGCGTCCGCGCCTTCCTTGGCCCAGCAATCCGCCATCAACACGAGCGAACCGAGATTGCCTGCGATCGTCAACGTGTCAATGATGCGAATGTCGGCTTGAGGAAAGTCCCGCGCGGCTATTTCCGCTGAACGAAGCGTGCCGCTGGCTTTGCTGGTCGGTGCAATGACAATCACCGATTCGCCCCTTTCCTGCGCCTGCTGGAAGATCGAGTAATAGAGCGTCGGCTCTGGCGCGGCAGTTTTGGGCAGTGTTGGTGATGCCTTCAGTTTTTGCAAAAATGTGGCAGTATCCAGCTCGTTATCATCGTGATAACTTTGCTCGCCGAACATCACGATTTGCGGAATGAGCGGAATACAACGTTCTTTGAGCAAATCGCGCGGCAAGCCGCAAGTGGTATCAGCAACAATGATGGTCATAAGGCCCTCCATAACCATCATACGGGTCAAATCAGGCGATGCCTAGTAACATTTTTCCGCTTAATAGTTCGCTTTCGTAATATGCCTCGAGTGCCATATTTGTGCCACGTAGGCCGGCGACAACCTGTTCTGTCCACAGCAAATATTCGCGGCGGCGTTCCAGAGACCAATCCTCCGGCGGAGAACCGACCATGTCGCGGACGTTACAACATTTATCCGCCAGTTTGATCAATTTTGCGCCGACCGATTTATGTGGCGCGTTCTCGACTTGCAGACGTTTTCGTTCGGCTTTTGGCAGACTTTTATCATCGGTCACTTCGAGGACAAGCGATAAAACTTCCTCGCCAAACATTTTGCGAATTTCATCGGGACTCGTTTGTGTATCTTCGATTGTGTCATGCAACAATGCAGCCAAAAGGACATTGACCTCGCGTACACTGCCAACGTCCCACAAAAGTTGAGTGACTTCAATCGGATGATTGATATAAGGTGATCGCGCCTGAT
>JAJYOO010000024.1 GCA_021796155.1 Chloroflexota bacterium | reverse complement strand
GTTGTGATAAATGCTGGCCTCGGGCGGTGCAATGACAATATCAAATCTACTCGTTGATGGTGAACCAGTCACGCCGAAGTATGAACTGCTTGATAGCCTTATGAAGGTTCCACTAAGATCGTCACTTAAACCCAATCAGAGCATTGTCATTCGCATGGACTTTGATGTTACAGTTCCTCGCACCGTGGAAAACAATTATGGCGTTTTGGCCTACACTAACAATGTACTAGCGCTCGCTCACGCGTATCCATTGATCGCTGTTTACGATGCGAAAGGATGGGAGGCGGAAATCCCTTCGCCGCAAGGCGACCTCGTTTATTCAGATGCAGCTTTTTATCTTGTCAAAATCACAGCGCCTAAGAATCTGGTTATTGCCGCAACAGGTCAACAGGTTAAAAAGGAGATGACAGGCAACAATCAAATCCTAACTTACGCATTGGGCCCGGCACATGATTTCTATTTGGCGGCTAGCCCTGACTATAAGGTCATGAGTCGGACGGAAGGCGGCGTTACTATCAACAGTTACGCGCCTTCTTCTAATCGCGATGGCGCACAAATGGCGCTTGATGTGGCAGCCAAGTCTATACGCGACTACAGTCAGCTTTACGCGCCCTATCCTTATATCCAACTAAATATTGTTTCCACCCCGACAATGGCGTTCGGCATCGAGTATCCCAGCCAGATTGTAATCACCGAACGGATCTATTCTCTAAATTCTACTCAACAGGGAACGTCCAACAGTGTTTATATAGAATCCACAGTTGCACACGAGGTGGCGCATCAATGGTTTTATAACCTTGTCGGCAATAACCAACTGGATGAACCGTGGCTGGATGAATCGCTGGCACAATTCGCGACGCTCGAATACTACACAACGGAATACGGTGCGCAGGCCGCGGATGGATTTCGTCAATCGCTGGAGGCGAGGTGGTCGAGAGTCAATGATGCGAAGATCGCACTGGACCAGCCAGTGGCTGCCTTTACAGGACAGGAATACGGTGCGATTGTTTATGGGCGCGGAGCGTTGTTCTTCGACACGCTTCAGTATCAGATCGGGAAACAAGCATTCGACAAATTTCTAAAAGATTATGTCTCGACATACACATGGGGAATTGCCACAACAGACGGTCTTAAAGCAACAGCGGAGAAGGATTGCGCTTGCAGCTTGATGCCAATTTTCAATGAGTGGGTTTATCCAAATTAGGTTCAATTTACAAATTTCAGAGTATAATCACGCCGCGCCAGCCCAAGGCTGGTATTTTTATGGTTTGGCCCGTTGAACGAAACAGGTTCAAAACGCAAACCATCTCGATGGAGTGACGCATGACTCGTAGCCGCAATAGATGGCTGATCGTAATTGTCCTGCTGGTTATCTTCTCACTTTGGGTGGATCTCAGCAACAACATCACGATCATGAATCCTTTCAGTGATAAACCGCTAATAAATCAAAATACGCAACTTCAACTTGGGCTTGATATCCGGGGCGGAGTGCAAACCCTGCTCCAGGCCGATGTCGCCAACTGTTCGAGCGTTGACCCAAGTGCGCTGGATGTGACGCGACAGATTCTCCAAAACCGCGTCAACGCTCTCGGCATCAGCGAAATCACAATGCAGACGGCTGGGAACTGCCGCATCATCGCGGAGTTTCCTGGCGTTACGGATTCCAAGCAGGTGAACGATCTGTTGAAACAGACTGCACTTCTGGAATTCGTGGATATGGGCAACAACCCGCTGCCTGTTGGCACGACAATCGAAACCGATTACCAAGCGGCCGCCAGCGGCGCGCAATCCAACGCAACGACGACTGCGCCAACAGCAACAACCGTTCCAACCGAGACGGCAACGCCCGCTGTAACCCCGACACCAGAAGCAAATGCGACGCCAGGCGCAACACCGACCGCGACTTCTCCAGCGCAGGTTTACCACACCGTGATGACCGGCGCTGACCTTGATACGGTCAGCGTTCAGGTAGGTACAGTGCCGGGCCAATACGAAATCGCATTTACGCTAAAGCCAAACGGGACAACAGTCTTTGGCGATTACACATCCACGCACGTTGGACAATATTTGGCTATCGTGCTCGATAAGAAAGTCATTTCCGCGCCCGTTATCAACAGCGCGATCACTGGCGGGCAAGGCGTGATTCAGGGCAACTTCACTCAAGACTCCGCCAACGCTCTGGCCGTCCAACTTCGCTACGGTTCGCTCCCAGTCCCGGTAAAGATCGTCGAGAGCCAAACCGTTGGCCCAACGCTCGGCGCTGATTCGGTCCGCAAGAGCGTTCTCGCCGGAGCGATCGGTCTTGCTGTCGTCGTGCTCTTCATGGCTTTATATTATCGCCTGCCAGGAATCATCGCCGACCTTGCGCTGGTAACGTATGCGCTCTTCTCGCTGATGATCTTCAAGATGGTTGGCTTTACGTTGTCTCTGCCAGGTACTGCCGGTTTCATCTTGAGTATAGGCATGGCCGTGGATGCGAACGTCCTCATCTTCGAGCGCATGAAGGAAGAACTGCGTGCAGGCCGCACCCTCCAACAGGCTATTGACTTGGGCTGGAGCCGGGCATGGCCGTCCATTCGAGACTCGAACACATCCACGCTCATCACCTGCGTTATTCTGTACATCTTCGGTAATGCCTATGGCGCGAGCATGGTCAAGGGCTTCGCCATCAACCTTGGTCTGGGCGTGCTCGTGTCCTTATTCACCGCCGTTGTCGTGACGCGCATCTACCTGCACCTTGTGCTCGATAATGTAAAGACGAGCGAGCATCCAAGCTGGCTTGGCCTTTAGGAGCAAGACATGAACATCATCAAGAACCGTTATCTCTATTTTCTAATCTCACTGCTGGTCATTGTGCCAGGCGTTATCTTCATGATCCTGCACTGGACCAGCACCGGTCAGGGCCCGATTGCATTAGGGATTGATTTCAAGGGCGGATCGCTCCTCGAGGTCCAGTTCGCGGGAACGCTTCCATCTACCGAAACGATCAGCTCACTTTATACTCAATTCTCGACGCCGCAGGAACCGATCGCAAATCCTGTGATCCAGCCGCTTGGCAGCAATGCTTACTCCATCCGATCGGGGCCGATGAACGATGCGACTGAAGCCAGCCTGCTGGCCGCCATGAAAACAAAGACAAATGGCGATGTGACTGTCTTGAACTTCACTTCAGTGTCCGCGTCCATTGGCGCCGAAGTCACACGCGCGGCTGGGGTTGCAATTTTGCTTGCAGCAATTGCCATTCTGCTCTACATTTGGTTCGCTTTCCGCAGCGTGGATCATCCGGTTCGGTATGGCACGGCTGCCATTATCGCAATGCTTCATGATGTTTTCGTTGTGCTTGGCGTGGAAGCCATGCTCGCCTACTTACTGCATTGGGAAGCGGACTCCTTGTTCCTCACGGCTGTCCTCACCGTGATTGGTTTCTCCGTTCACGACACGATTGTGGTATTTGACCGCATCCGCGAGAACGCTAACATTTACCGGCGTGTTGATTACGAGACGATGGTGAATCATTCCGTCGTCCAAACGCTGGATCGTTCCATCAACACACAACTGACCGTTATGTTTACATTGTTCGCGTTGGCCCTCTTTGGCGGCGACACCATCCGACATTTCGTGATCATCCTGCTGGTTGGAATCTTCAGCGGAACCTATTCATCCATTTTCAATGCCTCGCCAATCCTTGTAGTCTGGGAAAAGCAGGAATGGAAAACCTGGTTCCGGCGAAAAGTCGAAGCGTAATTTTGTCGAATAATATCTGACGACGGCAATGGCGCACCCAAATGGTGCGCCATTGTTTATATTTGAACGACCATTATTATCGCGATGCACAATACGGTAAAACACTAGCTTTATTTGGAATAATCCATTTGCAGGTGTTATGCGATGTACAGGATGACGAAGTAGTAAACTGCGGGCAGTCCACATAGCCGCATGAGCTTGTGTCAAAACTCAACGTAACGCAGCCATTGGGAGTAGTCGCAGCCCCCTGACAACATTGCCGGTCTGCCAAATAATCATACCCAGATGGACATCGCGGCGATGGAGTAGCAGTGGCCGCCGATGTGGGAACCGCACAAGCCGTGTTGCAAACCTGCAAATTGAAAGTATATGATCTTGGCCCCGTACACGTTAACAACTGAAAATTGTTTTTTACACCAGCGTCATCGCAAGTAAATCCGGCAGTCGTCACTTGATAGGTATCACCAGCCGGGATCGCAATCAACGTATAGGGGATTTTATTTACACAGAATTGATCGCGCTGGTCACCGGTTGGAAGCGCGCATTGACTTGAACTCGGCGTCGGCGTTTCATTCCACACACAAAACAAAGCCTGCGTTACCGCGGTAGATGTCGGAGTATCCGTTGGAACCGGCACAAGAGTCGGCATTTCTGACGGAGGAATAATAGTTTCGGTCGGGGAAACAGTGATAGTTGAAGACACGCAGGAGACGCTCACGAGGAGCAACAAAAGACCAACGATTGATATCCGCAGATGAATTGATCGTATATATCTCACGCACAGATTCTACCCCCAACTTTTTATGCAATCAGAAAATACATTATCGCGTTTCTGTAATTTTGCTAATCGTACGCGGTTGGTCGGGATCGTATCCCTTGGCAAGCGTCAAGTGATACGAAAACAATTGCGCTGGGACAATATTGACCAGCGGCGTCAATGCTTCTGGAATTTCTGGCGAGATCGCGACCCGCGCCTGCGCCATCTTCAACGCCAAATCCATATTCGAAATCACCACAAGTTCTGCAAGCAAATCGTTTTTCAAATGTTCAAGCAAATGCATCAACGAATCAGCGACTTTGCCTTTTGATACTACCGCCATCACCGGAAAGCCACGTGCGACCATCGCAATTGGTCCGTGCTGGAAATCCGCAGATGAATATGGCTCAGCTTCAACATAAGTCAATTCTTTCAACTTGAGCGCCCATTCATAAGCCGTCGCATAGTTGAAGCCGCGCCCCAGCACAACGCATTGTTCCATATAACGATAACGTTCCACAGTTTGCTTAATCAATTCATCGTGTTTCAAAACTTTATTGATCCACTCGGGAATTTTCGCAAGTGAATCCCAATTTGACTCGTCCCTGCTCAAAGCCGCGGACAACATGGCAATCGCCATCAGTTCAGCGGTATACGTTTTCGTGGCGGCCACTGCGCGCTCGGGTCCGGCTTGAACGTCGAAGACAAAATCGGCTTGCGCGGCCAACGGCGAATCCGATTCGTTCGTGATCGCAAGAGTCAAACACTCCTGACGCTTACCCTCCTGCAAAACACTGACAATATCCGGTGATTGCCCTGATTGCGAAATTCCAACAACCAAAGCGCCCGCGAGATTTGGCGGCCGTTGATAATATGTAAACAACGAAGGCGTTGCCAACGCCAGTGGCAAGCGGTTGACCGCGCCCAAAAGATAATTTGCGTAACGACCAGCATTATCCGACGTGCCGCGCGCCGCGAGAAAAACGTATGAGATGCCGCGCGACTTGATTGCCTGTGCGATTTCTTCAACAGATTTTCGTTGCGATGAAACCAGATTCGCAAGACGTTCAGGTTGTTCCAAAATTTCAGAATGCAGAGACATGCTTCCTCACAAATCCAAATGATACCCTATCGGATACCAACCCGGAATCGAAACCGGCAAGCAGCCTTGAAACCCACGGCGCCCAAACAGGGCCGAAGCCAAAGCGTTTATCGAAGGTTCGAGGATCGAATATGTGCAAACATACGTCGGCGCGTCGGGGAAAGCCACCAGGTCATACGGCAATCGCATCGCTGCGACGATCACTTGTTTTCTGCTTTCCAAGGCTTTATGCACCAACGCACTCTGACCAGGATTATTGAACGCGTTCAGCGTGCCAATCACAATTAAATCATAAGACTGCACTTTTTCTGCAACAGAAATAATTTCATTTCCCGAGGGCGAGTGCGAGACAATGAACTCGTCCACATTGGGATGAAACACACGCAAGGCAGACGCCAAATTCGGAACGATGTACGACGACGTATCAGCCGGTGTAAGATCAATCGGCCTTGGGACAATTACTGCGATTCGTTGCCCGGACCCGAGGCGGAGCGGCAAAATTTTAGCTTGATCTCGTACGAGAGTGATCGACCGCGCCGCGATCTCATCCGCGATTCTTCGATGCTCAGTGCATCCAACAATGTTCAGATCGAATTCAGTTTTTTGATTCGCAAGCCATTGTTTAAGCGATGAAATTCTTTCAGCGGAAACCGCTAAATCTTCGCGAGATAGCGTTCCATCATTCGCGGCTTGTATTAGACTCGCGCGAACGAGTTGCTGATCGTTTGGATCGGTTGTAATCAATAACAAGTCGGCACCAGCTTTTGCCGCGCGTACTGCGTTCTCGCCCAACGCGTCGTCTTGAGTGATAGCGTGCATATCCATTGCATCGGTAATAATCACACCGTCAAACTTCAACTGATCTCGCAAAAGATTTTTCAAGATAGCTGGCGAAAGTGTAGCGGGCGGCGCATCCGAACCGTCAATGGCGGGCAAGGCCAAATGCGCGGTCATCACCATTTTCGTCCCGGCTTGAATCGCAGACTCGAATGGAGGAAATTCCACTTTGCGAAGACGATCCAAAGAATGTGGAACGACCGGCAATCCCAGATGTGAATCGCTGGAGGTATCACCGTGGCCGGGGAAATGTTTGGCGCAGGCCGCAACGCCCGCAGACTGAATCCCGTCTATCATCGCAGCGGCCATCTGACCAACCATCGCCGGGTCCTCGCCGAATGAACGGATACCGATGACCGGATTTTCGGGATTCAAATTCACATCGCAGCTCGGCGCATAATTGACGTTGATGCCCATCGCGGCAAGTTCGCGCCCGAGCACTTGGCCCGCGCGTCGCGATAAATCCGTTGAGCCGGTTGCGCCGAGCGCCATGTTGCCGGGCAATTGCGTTGTCCCATTGCCAACTGCCATCAACTGGCCGCCTTCTTGATCAACAGCTATAAACAATGGGGGCAGATCGAATTCACGCGCCGCGTCTTGAAACAAAGCGGTTAAATTTTTGACTTGCGTTGGATTATCAATGTTGAAACTTCTGAAAAGTGTAATGCCCGCCGGTTTGAATTTTTTTATTGCATCGCCAATTTCAGGCGATAGATCATCTTTACCACGAAAAGCCAGCATCAATCGCTGGCCGATCATTTCTTCGATTGAATTTTCCACCGCTCATCCTTTCACTGCGCCGGTCAAGCCGCGCACGAACTGACGTTGGAGCGTGACGAACAAAATCAGAATCGGGATCACAGTCATTACCACTCCCGCGGCAACGCCGCGTGTGTCAGATGCAAACATTCCCTGCAAAGCCACAAGGCCGACTTGCAGCGTCATGTGTTCGCGCGTATGCAGCATCAACGAAGGCCAGAAGAAATCGTTCCACTGATTGACGAATGTGATGATCGCCACTGTCGCCAACGATGGTTTGACCAGAGGCATGAGAATGCTCCACCAAATCCGTAATTCGCTTGCGCCGTCAATTCGCCCCGCGTCTATCAAATCGTTTGGAACCGCTTTGAACGCCTGGCGAAGCAAAAAGATATTGAACACCGTTGCAAGGCTCGGAAAGATCAATGCAAAAATCGAATCGTAATAATGGAAAACATTGACGGCTAGGATAAAACTTGGAATATACGTCAATTGAGGCGGAACAATGAATGTTGCCAGCAGCAAATAGAAAATCGCATCGCGTCCGCGAAATTTCATTTTGGCAAATGGATATGCAGCCAGCGATGTAAACAACAAATTCAAAATGACGGTTGCAACCGCCACGACAACGCTGTTGATGAAGAAATTTCCGACTGGAAGTTGGTTCCAAACTCGCACGTAATTATTAAACGTCGGATGTTGCGGAAGCAATTGCAGTGGGATGGCCGTCACTGAATCCTGCGGACCTTTGAGCGATGTCGTAATCACCCATACAAATGGAAATACCGTTACAATCGCGACAAGGCACAAGGTGACATACCAAAAAATGGTTTCAAAAACGCGATGAAGTTTCAAGCCAGAGCGCGGTATTCTATGTTGCGCCAAATTCATGACTCAGCCTCCGTGCCCTGCTCCAACAACCGGATATTTGCGATGGAAAAAGCAAGCGTGATCACCAGCAGCACCATCGCAATCGCGGACGCTGAACCAGCGTGATGGTATTTGAAAGCCTGCTGCCATAGATAAAATACCATCGTGACGCCGCTATTCAAAATCCCGCCCAGACCGCCAGTCAAAATATAGATTTCGTTGAACACTTCCAGCGCCGCGAGACTTGAGATCACCGCCACGAACGTGATCTGTGGCCGGAGTCCGGGGACAGAAACGTACCAATGTTTCTGCCACGCATTGCAGCCGTCAATCACCGCCGCATCGTACAAATCTTCGGGGATGTTCTGGAGTCCGGCAAGGAAAATCATCATGTAATAACCGAGTCCCATCCACGTAGTCAATAACATCGCGATTGGAAGTGTGTATGCCGGTTCCGCCAGCCACTGGATTGGATCTTTTATCCAGCCTAGCGAAAGTAAAATACCATTGAGCAATCCATTCGTATCCAACATCAACTTCCATGAAATTCCCACCGCGATGCTGCCGCTGATGACCGGGATGTAATACAGCGCGCGAAAGGCATTGATGCCCGGAAGTTTTCGATTGACAATGATCGCAAGGACGATGCACAGAAAAATCAAAATGGGTGTGACGAGTAAATAAATGAAAGAATGCGCCAGTGCCTGCCAGAATACCGTATCATGAATTAATTGCTGATAATTTTTCAATCCGATCCAAACGGGTGGAGTTACGATGCTGTAATCGGTGAAACTGTAATACACGACCGCCGCAATTGGATACAAAATGAAGACTCCGATCACGAGCAAGGCCGGTGTAAGAAAAAGGTAGGGAGTAAATGTAAATTTTTTGCTCATGCAAGTCTCCGTTCAACTGGCCCTCTTCAAAATGAAGAGGGCCAGTCAGTTACATTAAGTTGTTTATAGATTATGGAAGCAATGCATTGGCTTTCGTGACCGCGTCATTCAGTGCAGTCTGCGGATCAACATTGTTGAATAGAGCCTGCTGGATTGCGTCCAAAACGATCTTGTTGACGTCGGCTTTGTGCGGGATGGTCGGCACGATGTCAGCGTAGGTGGCGACGATACCCTTCGCGAGCGGCTTGGCGCTGTCTTCGATGGCAACCGGCTTGGCCGAGAAGAACGGATCGTCATAGGACGATGGAGTCGAAGGATAGATCGCAACAACTTTCGAGAACTCCAACATGCTCTTCGGGTTGGTGAAGAATTGTGCCAGCGCAATGGACGCATTCGGATATTTGGTCTTGGCGTTGACAGAGATGCCCATTGAACCTTTGGCAACCACGCCAGACTTTCCCAACGGCAGTGGAGCAACGGCCAGAAAGCCATAGAGGCCGGGGTTATTCGCACGCACATCGCGGATCAGGTTCGGAGCCGTCTGGAAGAAAGCCGCCTTGCCAGTCTCGAACAGATCGAGTGCGACGCGGTCTTGGTCGGTCACAAGTGCAGTCTTGTCAACCGTTCCGGCCTTGACCATGTCCACATACATTTGCAGCCAGGCAACTGCTTCCGGCGAGTTGAATGTGAATTGTTTGCCGTCATCGCTGATGACTTTCACATTGCCTTCGTAAACCATCTGTGAGAGCAGGTCATTCACGCTCAAACGGACGTCGCAAAGTGTTCCGGTCTTGTCCTTGATAGTTTGGCAAAGCGCGGGCAGGCCGTCAATCGTCTTCGGGAAGTCTTCCACTTTCAGTCCGGCACCGCCCGTATAAGTCACGTTGCCATCGGCATCTGTATGCGGTGTCCCGGTGTAAATCTGCGTATTGATCAGTTCAACAGGGATGCTCTGATACCACGGGAATTGATAATTAACACCTTTAACCAGTTGTTCCTTCCACAAGCCGGGGAAATACAAATCTTTCACGCTCTGAGGAACTTTATCATCCAGCGGGAGCAAAAGTCCTTGCGTCGCGTAATCGGCAACCCAGCCTTCGCCCACAGACAAGTTGATCACATCCGGTGCGTTGCCTGCGGCAAACGCATTATTCAAATCCTGCTGGAATGTGCCCTGATGATCTTCCCATTTGACCGTCACGCCGGGATACGCTTCGTTGAAACGGGCAATGGTGCTCTTGATGTAATCATCAAAAGTCGGAGAGAGCCAATAAGTCCAGAACGTGATCGTCGCGTTCGGCTCGACGTTTTGAATCACTGCTTCGGGGTTCGGACCCGGAGTGGGCGTCACTTCGACGATTTGAGTCTGGATCACTTGCTGGGTCACAACCTGTGGGGTTGTAACTGCTGCCGGGCCACAAGCGGTCAGCAAAATGCCGATCAGGGCCAGCATTGCAAAAATTTTGGTACGCATGTTCTTCTCCTTTTAGTTTTTCGTTTGAAACTTCTTGAATAACGGAACGACAAGCAGGCTGACTTTTTGCTCATCCTCCTTTCATTGGACATTCGGTGTGAATAAGAAAATTTGCAGACATTCAACCAAATCTGAGAATACGCTCGCTTACATCCTGAGCAAAATGCTGGATAAGTTCATAAACAAATGACGATGGCTCAATCTTGTCATCTAAAATCAATGGTGTCATATCCATGCAATAGGAAAGACCGGTCGTCAAATCCACACCATGTGTTTCAAAATATGTGGCATTCGCGCGGCGGCGCCCCATGGATGCAAGGTCATATCGTTTGCCGCCCGCGATCTGCGAATCAAAAACGCCCAGCAACGCGGCCTGCAAATTTTCATGCTCGGAAACATCCATCGGAGCTTTATCGGAATCCGCCAGCCAATCCAGCGCACGCCATACTTCACATCCAAATAATTTCTTCGGGCGTTTTTCCATCGGCAGACAACGAATTGCGGAAATAACTCTTAATGCAACGCTGACATGTGTATCGTGTTTGTCAGCAAGATTGTGTGTGTAAACATATTCGGGATTGGTGGCATCAAGCGCCGCAACCAAGTCATCAACCGGCTCTTTCTTCGACGCATCTTTCACAACCTTGCTCGGATAATCCAACATAATTTGTGCCGCGTATTCACCGATGATCGCTGCCTTGCGTTGTTCTTTGAATCGGACCAATCGCATTTCTTCGTCCGAATAATCTTTATACAAACCATCGCGTGGCGAGCCGCGGCCATCTGTCACAACGACGCCGGTGAACCATTTCGCTTTTTGTTGAAAACATTCCAGAATTGGCTGGGCTGACATGATTTCAATGTCGTCTTGATGGGCAGACACGCACAAATGTGTCGTGCGCGCTAAAGCCTGCTCAACCGGAACCTGATCTGGAACAAAAATTTCTGACGTATCAAAATGAAAACGCATAATCGTCCTATTTACGAATTCAAAGCTGGCAAACTTGCCGCGGCAACCGATTGTCCAATGCGACGGATTTTTTCATCAGGCAGATGAAATTGAATTTTTTCCGATAGTTCGGGAAACTCAGAATCCAAAACAGCTTTTGCGCCATTAAGCAATAAATCGCCGCCTCGCCCCGATGTGCAGCGGCCCAAAATCAAAACATGCTTGATGTCATAAAAGCCAGCGTAATGTGCGAGTCCATAGCCAAGATAAATCCCCATGCTCTGCCAAATTTTGATCGCGCCCTCATGCCCGGCATCCAACTTATCCTGAACAAATTTGAGCTTGTCGGCATCGGTCAAGTCAGATGGAATTTCGATCCCAGCTTTTGGTGCGAGTCGAAAAACACATTGCTGCGAAAAATACGACGCGCCGCAGCCGCGATCACTAGACCATTCATCAATCGGCGCAGACGGGTTGTAATCAATTGGCGCAAATGCCAGCTCGTTCAACCAGCCCGTGATATGCCCATTCATATCCACGTAACCCGCGGCTTCGCTCGAACCAAGTGCGATTCCCAAAATGCCATTATCTTCGATGGACATTGAACCAGCCAATGCCGTCACATCGCCATCATTGATGACTTCCAGTGGCACATTCATTTCTTTTTGGATTCGCAAAAATAAATCGCGAATTTCATTGAAACGATTTGCGGGGACGGCGCGAAATAGCGAAGCAACCATTGGACGATTGTTGATATAGATTCCCGCCGAGCTTCCACCAACCGCGTCCACGCGGGACATTTTAGCGGCTGCCGTTTTCAGCGCTGTGAGAATCTGCCGATGGTGATACGCGGGATCGGCGTGTTTGCGCGGTTCCCAAACGACTTCCTCGCTGTAGACAATTTTTCCGTCCACCACCGCGCTGACTTTGCGGTCCGACGCGCCAAGATCAAAGCCGATGCGACAACCATCTAAATGGCGGCCGAGCCGCTGTCCTATCTCGCACGAAGCGGGTACTTCATCCGGTTCACACGCGACAACCGAAAATTCCTTTTCGTAAACTTGTTCACCCATAAAGCGGTAATCAAATTGACGCTCGCCGTCGGAGCTATAAACTTTGCGGATATACTCGCCGATTGATTTTGGCCCACCGATATAAAGTCTGTGTCCGCCTCGCTGCCAAAGCAGGAACTTCGCCAATCTCTCAATGTAGAACAAATTCGCCACAGCCTGCAGATGATTTTCTGGAAGTACCAGCGTTTCATAAACAGAAATTTGATCGTCAGCCCGTTCCAGTCCAATTAGCAAAGGCACGGCTCCTTCAGCGCGCACCATTTTTTGGAAAGCGCGGTTCGCTAACACTGCCGGTCGGAAATCTTCATCCAGTGGCGGGACAAGTCGAGGCATAACCAAATCAAAAGTTGCAGGCAAAACTGCATTCCTCATGCAAGGCTCGGTTCCTGCACAAATAAAATGGAGTAACCATCCAAGAGATTCAAAGCGGAAGCGCCCAGCATGCAGCCGCGATAATCCAGTTTGGCGATCTCGATGCTGGTATCTTCTGCCAATTTCGAAAGCGTCGCCTGGCGGACTTTCTCGCGAATAACGTCCAGCCAACGCTGACCAAAGCGCGTCATGTCGCCCGTCAAAACAAATTTTTGAATATTCAATGTGCTGATCAAGCTGGCGATGGAAAGTCCAAGATATTGCCCCGCGTCATTGATTACTTTTTCGGCTAACGGATCTTTGGCATTGAATGCATCTTCCAAAATATCTAAATCAATTTCATTTGCTTTGGACAAAGCAGAAGAAGGAAATTCGGGAGCCAATAATTTCGTGCGTTGGATAACCGCACGCGCGCTGGCAAGTGTTTCCAAACATCCGTGTTTGCCACAGCGACACAGCAATCCATTTTCCTGAACGACCACATGACCAATTTCACCTGCGCCACCACCGTCGCCCTGAAACAATTTCCCATTGATAAGAATCCCCGCGCCAATTCCCTGCCGCACATTGATCACAACGAGATTCTCGTCCGCGTTATAACCGCCGCCATAAACAAATTCACCGATGGCCGCGGCCTGACTGTCATTCACGACATGCACCGGCAATTGATAGCGCTGCTGTAAAAGCTGAGCTAACGGCAGGTTTTGCCAATCCAGATTCACTGCATTGACAACCATTCCTTCTTTGGTGTTGATCAGGCCAGGCGTGCCGACACCGATTCCAACCAACGGTTTCCACTCAAGTTGAATTAGCTTATCGAGAATCTCGTAGACCAATGACAATGCCTGTTCGCCGTCGCGTCCGCTGACCGGCAGGCTGATCGTTTCTTTCGTTTCCCCGCGCAGATTGACAACGGCACCGCAGAATTGATCATAAGCCAGATTGAGGCTGATCATGTAACGTGCGTCTTTGACCAGACTCAACAAGATCGGCGATTTGCCGCCGATAGAAGAGCCAATACCAACTTCCTCGACAAGCCCCTCGCCCAGCAAAGTGTCTACAACATCCGAGACCGTTGTACGCGTCAGCCGCGTGACGCGGGCGATTTCCGCGCGGCTGATGGTTTGATTATCGAAAATGGTTTTTAGAACCAAATCCCGGTTGTGTTTTTTCGTTTCCTGATGAGTTGCCTTTTTGATTGCCATCTCGCCTACTTTGTAAGTTCAATTTACTTACAAAGTCATAATACAACCCCTAAAGCGAAATGTCAATAGCTGGCTGAAAAATTGTTGGAATTCCCCTTTTATTATCTCGGCTACACGAAGATAGCTAGAGAACCGTTATTTCCAATGCCGAATTCGCCCCTGTATCCTACTTCTCGTCAACAACACAAAGGCTAAAGATTCTCTCCTTCATCCACATCAATTGACTCAACGGAAAACTCTTCGCCTGCGATAATCTTTGCGCCAACGCTTCCGCATTTCGGACACATAAGTTCTCCCCTATTCGGTTGGTACTTCTCGAAACATGCCATACATTGAAGTTCCGCAGGCACGCGGCGAAAATGAAGTTTCGCTCCTTCAGCAATTGTCCCTTTTGCAATAATGTCCCAATAGAATTGAACAGAGTCATCTACATTGGTAGATAATTCACCAATCACGATGTGAATATCAGTAACGCGCTTTGCCTTTGCCTGGTCCGCATGACGCAAAACAATATCAAGGACAGATTGGGTCACCGCCAATTCGTGCATACATCAATCTGCCGCGTGAAGCTGTTCGATTTGAGCTTCTTCTGCTTCGGCCATCTGCGCGCCTTTCTGCTCATCCACGCGCCAGAGCATGTAGATGCCAATCACAAAAAACACTGAAATAGACAGGATGCTTGCGCGCGGATCGTGGGTAATTTCGCCGACAACTCCAT
>JAJYOO010000353.1 GCA_021796155.1 Chloroflexota bacterium | reverse complement strand
GATCTTCATAAAGCTGCGTGTGCAACGTAAAACCATTGATGTGAACATTCGTCCCGGTCACGCTGCCAATGCCAACCGTATAAATTCGCACGCCTCGATCTGCTGCTTCTTGCGCCGCCGCGAGCGGATCGGGATTTTCATTATTCTCGCCATCGGTCAATAAAACGATGGCGGCGTTTGTGTAAGTACCGGCAGGCATCGGCGTTGGCGTCGGAGTTGGAGCCGGGGTCAAAATAGTATATGACTCTGGTGGCGGTGTTGTGACTGGATTGATGGCCTTCAACGAAACCAGGATGCCGTTGGCAATTGATGTTCCGCGTTGGGGCGTCAGGCGATTGATGGCGGCGAGGATCGCGCCTTGATCATTTGTTGGAAGCTGGACTGAAAATCCGCCGTCGCTGAACGCCACGACTCCAATCTGGACGTAAGGCGGCTGCCGTTTAATAAAATCCTCCGCGGCAACTTTGGCCGCCGCCAACCGCGTCGGCTTGAGATCGTCCGCGGCCATGCTGCCGGAAACATCAAACGCAAGAATGATCGTGCCTTCCTGCTTCGGCAAGCTGACAACCGCCTGCGGGCGCGCCAGTGAAAAAATCAATATCGCAAGCGAAAACAAAAAGATTGCGGGCGGCACATGCCGGCGCGGTTCGATGTGTTGTGTTAATCCGAGGCCGCTGAATTTTTCGATCAGTTTCTTTCGCCGCTTTTGATTCTGAAGATATGTGAAAACGCCCAGTGGAATCAGCAGCAACAGCCAAAGCATGGAAGGCCAGATAAACGTCATAATTACTTCCGGCGCTGTTTCCGTAACGCGGCAAAGCGGACAAGGGCGCGCACTAAATCATCCTGTGTGGAAAGCGGCAATACGTCCACGCCCGCGCGTTTGAACGCTTGGTTCAAATTTGCTTCGCGCTGTTTGCCTGCTTCCGCAAATCGCTGGCGGAATCTTTTGTCGTGCGTATCCACATAAAGTTGCTCGCCCGTTTCCGCATCTTCCATGACGATCGGGCCAATATCGGGCAATTCGATTTCGCGCGGATCAGATAGCCGAACTGCGAGAACTTCATGGCGCTGGTTCATTAATCGCAATGGCTTGTCCCAGCCAGACTCACTAATGAAATCAGAAATGACGAAGACCAAAGAACGTCTTTTGATCGCATTCAACCCGGCTTCAAGCAAAGGCGTCAGATTGGTGAATGGAGCGCGCTGCAATTGCGGTTGCTTGATCAGTTGGTTAATCAGAATCAGCACCTGGTCCCGCCCGCCGCGTGCTGGAATCGTCCGCTCGAGCTGGCTGTCATAAAACATCGCGCCGACGCGGTTTCCGTGACGAGTCAACAGTCGCGCCAGCGTCGCAACAAAGTCAATCAGCACTGTACGCTTCAGACTATTCACGGTTCCAAAGTCAACGGACGGACTAAGATCGAGCAGGAACCACGCGGTGATTTCGCGGTCTTCGACATATTGCCGGACATACGGCGTGTTCATGCGCGCGGTGACGTTCCAATCAATGTAGCGAACATCATCTTCAGGTTGATATTCACGCAAATCGGCAAAATCCACGCCATAACCGTAAAACAGCGTGCGATAGTCGCCTTGCAGCAGACCATCAAGGCGGCGAATCACCTGCCAGTCGAGGCGCTGTAAGATTCGCTCAGGCGTTGCTGCGGATGTCGGTGTGCTCATGCAAAGGCACCACTGGAATCGGGATGCGGTCGAAAATCTTTTTCAAAATATCGTCGCTGGTCACGTTATCGGACAGCGCTTCATACGAAAGCACGAGACGATGACGCATTACATCCAATGCCATATCAAGGACATCCTGAGGCAGCGCGTAATTGCGTCCGCGCACAAACGCCAGCGCGCGCCCGGTAAGGATTAAATTGATCGAAGCGCGCGGACTGGCACCAAACAAAATGTAACGCTGCAAATCCTTCAAACCAAAATCCTGCGGGGTGCGCGTCGCGGTCACAAGCTGAACAGCATATTCGATGAGCGCAGGGTCAACAAAAACTTTGTCAGCAGTCATTTGCAATTTGAGCAATTGCTCCGTGGTCAAAACTTTTTGTACAGCTTGCAACGCGCTGGTCATTCGTTCGACGATGACAAACTCTTCGGTCTTATCGGGATAGCCGACAAGTACTTTGAGCATGAAGCGATCCACTTGCGCTTCTGGTAAGGCGTATGTCCCTTCGGTTTCGATTGGATTTTGCGTCGCGAGCACAAGAAACGGATTCGGAACTTTGAACGTTTCGCGCCCAATCGTGACTTGATGCTCCTGCATCACTTCGAGCAATGCGCTTTGCACTTTGGCGGGTGCGCGGTTGATTTCATCCGCAAGCAATAAATTGGTGAAGACCGGGCCAAGCGATGTGTTGAACTCGCCCGTCTTTTGATTGTAGATGCGCGTGCCAATCAAGTCCGCGGGAACCAGATCGGGCGTGAACTGGATGCGTTTGAACTCGCCGCCAATTACCTCCGCCAGTGTTTTGATCGCCATCGTTTTGGCAAGTCCCGGCACGCCTTCAACCAGAATATGTCCGCGCGCCAGAAGAGCGACAACCATTCGCTCAAGCAGGTGATCCTGTCCAACGATGATTTTCTTGACTTCATACAACACGCGTTCCATTGGCTTCTTGTTATCGGGATTCGTTTGTTGATCCATGGCTCTCTCCTGATTCATTTTACCGAATAAATTCGTTTGGAAACAACTAATCTGGCGGCAGACCGGCCGCGCCGCCCGCGGCTGTGATTGGCATGGCAAAGCCGATTCCAATGAAAACATCCTGATCGGTTGGATTGACCAATCCGGTCACAATGCCAATTACTTGACCATCGCGATTGAGAAGCGGTCCGCCTGAATTACCGGGATTCACCGCGGCATCTATTTGGATCAAACCTTGAAGTTTGATGTCGCTGCCGGTTGGCTGGAAACTGCGGTCGAAAGCAGAAATCACGCCTGAGCTGATCGAGCCGTATAAACCAAACGGATTCCCCACTGCATAAACTTCATCGCCGACGCGCATCGCATTCGGATTCCCAAGCACAGCCGGGACAAACTGCGCCGGAGGCTGGTCTGCGCGCAAAACGGCGATATCATTCTGCGGCTGTTTGACCGTCACCTGCGCGCTCGATTGTGTGCCATCTGCAAACGTCACCTCGACTTTATCCGCGCCTGCTACAACATGCAGACTCGTCAGAATATCGCCCGCGTCGTCCACGATGACTCCACTTCCAAGTCCATGATCGGTCTGACCGTCGGCTCCAGTAGATTGTGTCTGAATCAAAATGAGAGAGGGTTGAATAATTTGATAGACGCGTTCCGAAAACGCGGGCGGCGGCGTCGCCGATGCGAGAACCTGATTCACCGTGTTGTTGACATCCTGCGCGGTCAACGGGCGCGGACCAGGAAATAAAACATTGTAGAGCAGAATCGCGGCAAGGGCCGCCAAAACTCCCGCGGCGAATGGAGTCACGGTCTTTACCATCGCCCGAATCTTTTTCACGCGGTTTCGCCATGAGTCCCAGC
>JAJYOO010000352.1 GCA_021796155.1 Chloroflexota bacterium | reverse complement strand
GATAAAGAACTTGCTTATGCGGATATTTTTGTCTCGGCAGTTGAAGGGACAAAACGCTCGACAGAAATTCTAAATGGATTAGAATCAGCAAGCGGCTTCATGCGTCGGACTTTGGCCGGGCGCGTGGAACTTCGGGTTTTTCCACGCCTGCGCTTTCACTGGGACCCCACGCCTGAGAATGCAGATCGCATCGAGAAAGTCTTAGCTGAATTGCGCCAGAAGGGAAATTCTCTTAGCAAGTCGTAACTTTAAGGCAACAAATCCGACTTGTATGAATACGAGGGCTCTTAGACATTTATGAATGAATCACTGAATAAAGCTATCCAAACCAGATTGAGCGAGGCAAAGAGTGTGCTTGTGGCCTCGCACATTCGCCCTGACGGCGACGCGGTCGGCGCATTGCTAGGGTTTGGGTTGTCGCTTCAACAAGCTGGTAAAAAAGTACAGATGGTTTTAGCGGACGGCGTTCCGTCCTCTTTCAGGCATCTTGAAGGTGCGAATCAGATCAAGACCAAAATTGATGAGGCATTCGATGCTTTTGTAACATTGGATTGCGCGGACTTCAAACGCACAGGCAGACCTTTTGAATCAATCGGCCAGCCAGATGTTAACATAGACCACCACATCACCAATGAAAAATTCGCAAAGCTAAATCTGGTCGAAGGCGATGAAGTGGCAACATCCGCTGTCCTTACGAATCACCTTCCAGTTTGGGGCTATCAGATCACGAAGTCCGTTGCCGCCGCGTTATTGACCGGCATTATCACAGACACATTGGGTTTTCGCACATCCAACGTCACGCCCGAGGCGATGCGTCAAGTTGCCACGCTCATGGAAACCGGCGTGGACATGCCTGAGCTTTATATGCGCGGACTTGTCCGCCGTTCGTATGAAGCGACGCGTTATTGGGGCGGAGGTCTATCAAATCTGCAAAGGAAAGACAGCGTCGTTTGGAGTACGCTAACATTGGATGATCGAAGGATCGCGGGTTATTCCGGCAATGATGACGCAGATTTGATCAACATCATTTCCGCGATTGACAACTTCAAAGTTGGTTTGATTTTCGTCGAACAAAATGATCATCGCGTCAAAGTTTCGTGGCGGGCGTTAGAGACAGGCATTGATGTTTCGCCGCTTGCCGTGCAATTCGGCGGCGGAGGCCACGCGGCTGCCGCGGGTGCAGATGTGGAAGGCACGCTGGATGAAGTTCGCGATGCGGTGCTGAAGGCGACTTATCAAGCATTAAGGCCTTGAGCATATAATAAAATAGGACAAATGTGTCCAAATCATCAAATAGACACAGGAGGAAAGAAAGATATGGATAGTCAGGATGTAAAGAATGCCATTTCCGGCGTTCTGGTTGTGGACAAGCCTGTTGGGATGACATCGCATGATGTGGTGCAGGCGATTCGCAACGGGACCGGTTTGCGTCGGGCGGGACACACGGGAACACTTGATCCGCGCGCGTCTGGTGTGCTGGTTGTTCTCGTTGGCCCGGCGGTCCGTTTGAGCGAATTCGTCTCAGCCTCGGATAAACGTTATCAGGCGATCATCCGACTCGGATCCACGACCGATACGTTCGATGCGGATGGCAAGTTCACGCGTTCGGGTGAACCGGTGAATGTCACTGAAGACCAATTTGAAAAAGTTCTGAAGACTTTTATTGGTGAGATCGAACAGACTCCGCCGCCGTATTCTGCTGTCAAAGTGCAGGGACGCAAAGCTTATGAGATGGCGCGTCAAGGCGAGGAAGTGGAATTGCTCCCGCGCAAAATAACAGTTCATCATCTCGAAGTTTTGGAATGGGCGCCGCCCGAAGTGGTGATTGACGTACATTGCTCGTCCGGGACGTATGTCCGTTCGCTGGCGAATGATCTCGGCAATGCGTTGGGATGCGGTGCGTATCTTGTCGGCCTGCGCCGAACCAAGAGTGGACGCTTCTCTCTGCGCGATGCCACGCCGTTGAGAAAATTGCAGGAAGCTTTTCATGCTGGCAACTGGTATCAATATTTGATCCCCGCTGCGGAAGCGTTGGCTGAATGGCCCGCGATTGAACTCAGCCCGGACGAAGTCGAAGATGTGCGCCACGGACACCGCGTCAAAGCCGCCCCGGATGCACAACCCGGATTGGTACGCGGCGTCAGCACGCAAGGCGAGTTGGTCGCGTTGATGGACCTGGTCACCGGCGAAACCGGCGAACCAGAGTGGCAGCCGAAGAAAGTATTCTTCTCATAAATAGAATTTGACTGGAGACGCAAAAGACACAGAGAAAAATCTTGTGTCTTTTGCCCGCGCTCCCTGACGTTTATGCCGGGGCAAGTGTACAATTGCCGCGTCCTTTATAAATAGAATGAATCACGCTCGTTCCCTGAATGAACTCCACTTGCAAAAAAGCTGGCTGACCGTTGGCGTCTTTGATGGCGTTCATCGCGGCCACCAGCAGATCATCCAAAAATTGACAGCAGGTGCGCGTCGAGCTAATGCGCCTGCTGTTGTGTTGACGTTCTGGCCGCATCCCGCGACAGTGTTGGGACATGGCGAAGTCAAATGCCTCACCACGCCGGATGAACGCGCTGAATTGCTTGGCTCGTACGGCGCGGATTTTGTGGTTACTCATCCATTTGATTCATCGGTTGCGAATTTATCGGCGAGCGAATTTGTTTCCCGGTTGAAGCAGCATCTTGGCGTAAAACATTTATTGATGGGTTATGACTTTGCGCTTGGCAAAGGGCGCGAGGGCAACGCGA
Organism: Chloroflexota bacterium; assembly: GCA_021796155.1. The sequence goes on along the minus strand of JAJYOO010000352.1, from coordinate 782 downwards.
AACGCCTTGCTGAACTTGGACACGAATTGAATTATGAAACAGAAGTGATCGAAGCCGTCAGCGATGAAAGCGGCGTGATCTCATCAACGGAAATCCGTAAACTGGTTTCGTTGGGTGATGTGGCTGACGCTGCCAAACTGCTCGGACATTCATACACGCTGCACGGCCCGGTTATTCATGGCGACGGGCGCGGACGCAAGATCAACTTCCCGACAGCCAATCTAAACTATCCCGAAGAAAAATTGATTCCATCTAACGGAATCTATGTTTGTTGGGCGCGGACAAAAGGCGCGGGACACGCGGCTGCCGTCAATATCGGAGTCCGGCCCACGTTCGAGAACGACGCGAAGAAGCCAATGGTGGAGGCGTATCTGCTTGATTTCGACCAGGATATTTACGGCGAAGATGTCCAGCTTGAATTTGTCGCGCGCTTACGTGATGAACTGAAATTCAATTCAGTGGATGCGTTGGTCGAACAAATGCAGCGCGATGTGGAAAAGACGCGCGAGATCTTATCGAACTCCAGTGCTTGATCGGGCGGCCAACTTGGCCGCCCTTTTCTTTTGTCGTTATATTGTTATAATCCGCCCGACCGCCAGAGGAGAACCTATGCCAGACCGACAAATTTATTTGTTATCACCGCGAGAACTCAGCCCCGAAACGATTGCTGTCGCATTTGCGAAAACCTCGCGCTCGCCCGAATCATTTCGTGAGATTGCCACTGGTCTCACCGAAGAAAAGTCTGCAAAGTTCCATGAAAAATGGGTGGTCGGCTATGGTCA
>JAJYOO010000351.1 GCA_021796155.1 Chloroflexota bacterium | reverse complement strand
ATCGTAACTTATACCATCTTCTTGTAGCAATGGCGAATATCAATAATATTTCTCAATTCCACCAAACCCAAACTGCTTGTTCTTCTCTGTCATCTTGATAAAGTAATTCAATCGCTTTTGAAATTCTTGCGGACGTTTCCGTGCGCCGTCAATGAACGCGATTCGGATTCGTTTATAAGTCTCTGAAAAGTTTTGAAAATTCTTCCACGCTTCTTTATTAGCTTTGATTGTTTTCAAAATATCTGCGGGAATTTCAAACTTCTCTTCTGAAATATCGCCAAGTGTGGCAAGCACATCCTTCATGACTTTGCCTTCGGCGACAAGTTTTCGTAAACGTTCCTTGTTCGCTTGCGAGTATCCGCTCTTTGGTTTGCGAGGAGAAAATCGTTGGGCGTGGCTCTCTTCGTCTATCTTCTTGACGTTGCTGTCAATCCAGCCGAAACATAATGCTTCTTCCACCGCGTCGTTATATTCGATGCGCGGCTTTCCGCTGGACTTTTTGTAATACACCAGCCAGATTTCTTTTTCGGTCTTGTAGTTTTTCTTCAGCCACTTTCGCCATTCAGCGCGTGTCGCCGCGCATAAAGTTTTGCTTATCTCCATGCAATTAGTATAACATCCGCATTAGGTTTTATAATGATTCCGACGAGGAGACGAACATGTTATCTCATTTAAAAGATTTGATCATCGGTCCGGCTTTGCCAACGGTTTCCGCCGGGCATAAACGATTAAATAAATTGCGTGCGCTCGCAGCTTTCTCGCCCGACGCGCTGGCATCCATCGCGTACGCCAATCAGGAAATTTATTTGGGGTTGGTTGTGGCTGGCACTGCGGGACTTGCTTACGCCTGGCCGATCAGCATCGCGATTGGAAGTCTGCTTGCGATTGTTGCACTTTCCTATTTTCAAACCATTCATGCATATCCAAATGGCGGTGGATCATATATCGTTGCGCGTTCGAATCTTGGGACAATTCCCGGACTGATTGCCGCGGCGGCTTTGTTGATTGACTATTTGTTGAACGCGGCAGTCAGCTTGACGGCGGGGGTGGCAGCCATCGCTTCGGCGTTCCCAGGACTTTGGCCGTATCGCGTCGCCATTGCGCTTTTTCTTCTGCTGGTCATTACTCTGCTTAACCTGCGCGGACTGCAAGAGACGGGGACAGCGATGGCGATCCCTGTTTATTTTTTTATCGCAACGTATCTCATCATGATTGTTATCGGACTCATTCGACTTTTCATCGAAGGCCCAACTCCGCTGAACACGGTTTCCATTCCAGTTCTTCAACCGCTGACAATTTTCCTTGTTCTGCACGCGTTCTCGACCGGCAGCACCGCGTTGACTGGCGTCGAAGCCATCAGCAACGGCGTGCCTGCTTTTGAATCCCCCGAATCAAAAAATGCCGGTCGGACGTTGATGATCATGGCATTCCTGATGGCGACTCTTTTCCTCGGCACAATTGCCTTGACGCGTTTCTTCGTCGTTACAGCCGGTCCGGAAGAAACGATTCTCTCAGCATTAGCGCATCGTCTGGTCGGAACGAGTCCGTTCTATTTCATCATTCAATTTGCCACGCTTGCTATTTTGACTGTCGCCGCCAATACAAGTTTTGCAGGTTTTCCGCGCCTCGCCGCGATTCTTGCTCAAGATGGATTTCTGCCGCGCCAATTGAGCAGTCTCGGCGATCGGCTTGCTTTCACAAATGGCGTTGTCTTGCTCAGCGCGGGTACGGCCGCCCTCATCATTTTATTCGAAGGCGATTCGCATTTGCTTGTTCCGCTGTTCGCGGTCGGCGCTTTTTTGGCGTTTACGCTCTCTCAATCGGGAATGGTTTTGCATTGGTTCAAAGAACATGGCCGCGGCTGGTCGTGGAAATCTGTCATCAACGGCTTCGGTGCGTTGGCAACCGGGACAACATTGATCGTTGTGGCGGTCAGCAAATTTACAGGCGGAGCATGGATTACGATTTTACTTATCCCTTTGATGGTGCTGGCGTTTCACCGCGTTCATCAACACTATCAACAAGTGAGAAAACAACTGTCATTACATGGCTTGCCGCCTTCATTGAAGCCGGTTAGCCCAGCAAGAGTTGTGATCCCGATCTCGGGTGTGCATCGCGGCATGGTAAACGCAGTGAGATTCGCACAGACGATTTCGTCAAATGTGACCGCGGTCTATGTTGAAATGGAACCCGGCTCCGGGTCCCGCGTGAACGAAGAGTGGCGGGAGTGGTGGCCGGATATCCCGTTGGAGATCGTCCCTTCGCCGTACCGTTCGCTGATCACGCCTTTGTTGGAATATCTGGAAAAGACCGATACAGAAAACAATGATGGTCAATTGGCTGTGATTGTGCTGCCCGAATTCGTCACGACACGTTGGTGGCAAAACCTGCTCCACAATCAGACCGCGTTGTTGTTGAAGGCTGCTTTGCTTTATGGCCGCCGCAAATCGGGTCTGGAGCGCGTGGTGATTGATGTGCCGTATCATTTGCGTTTGGGGTGAAAAGTTCCATTGACGTATGTTCGAGCATAATGTACCATCCGCTCTAAAAATTTTTGCGGAGAAGAGATGAAAACCAAATTTTTACTCGTTGTTGTTTGTGTGCTCGGACTTTTTATTGCTGGTTGCGGTGCTGCCCAGATGCCCGCCGCAACATTGGATGTAAACACCATTGTCCAACAGACTTTCGAAGCGATGACTCAACAAGCAGGCCAATCTCAGCCCGCAGCTACACCGATTGCTCCCGCTGCCACCCAAGTTGTTTCTACGCCCACTCTGGCGACTGGCAATATCTCTGGTAATTTGAATTATCCTGCATCTTCGATTCCTGCAATGTATGTGACCGCCTATCAAGTCGGGACACAAAATTATCAATTCGTCATAACCATGGCCGGCCAGAACACTTTTCAAATTGATGGACTGAATCCCGGCACTTACCACGTAGTTGCCTACACAGTCGGCAGCAATGGTTTTCCAACTGCAATGCCCGGCGGTTACACAAAAGCTGTGCCTTGCGGCCTGAGCGCCAATTGCATGGATCACACGCTGATTGATGTGACTGTCAAAGCAGGGCAGACGACCACCGATGTCAATCCATTTGATTGGTATGCGCCCCAAGGGACATTTCCGCCGTTTCCGCAGCAAGGTATCTTCACGACTCCGACTCCATAACGGGATTTGGGCCGGCTCTTACAAACCGAGGCGAGTCGCGTCCTCGTTATTTTTTCTTCCTCCTGAATAATGAAGTATAATAGAACGCACGTTCTTGAGAGAAGAGAGTCCCAATGACCTTTAAACTTCATGCTCCGTTTCAACCAACCGGCGATCAGCCCGAAGCGATTGCCGAGCTTGTAGATGGTGTCCGCAAGGGGATGAAGAGTCAAGTTTTGCTCGGCGCAACCGGAACCGGCAAAACGTTTACAGTTGCGTCCGTCATTGAACAATTGCAGATGCCCGCGCTTATCATGGCGCACAACAAAACACTCGCCGCACAACTCTATGCTGAGTTCAAAGAATTCTTTCCAGAAAACGCGGTGGAGTATAGATCGG
>JAJYOO010000350.1 GCA_021796155.1 Chloroflexota bacterium | reverse complement strand
AAGGCATCGCCGACTTTACCTTTTTTAGTTAAGTCTTGAACGGTCTTTACTTCGTCGCCATACGAATATCGAATAACGAAATCCGAATATCGCTCCAGCCTGGTCTCACGTGGATTTGCGACGATCAACGTCGCGCCGCGTTCGGCAGCCTGTTTGACTCGCAGATACCAGATCGGCGCTTCTTCATATAGATCAGAAGCCGCTACAACAATCGTTGTGCCCTTCCCCATCTCTGCAAAGTTCGTTCCTGCGCCGACACCGACCAGCGAAGTCAGATCGCCGCCGCCCATGTTTGAATACAACACAGCCTTGCCGCCGACCTGGTCAGCCAGTGATTTCAAATTGAATAAATCTTCATTGGATAAACGCCCGGAGGCCAGCACAACAAAATTCTTTTTGGCATCAGCAAAGGCCTCGCCGGCGGCTTTGGTGGCGGCGTCCCACGAAACTTTCGCCAGTTTGCCATCCTTGCGAATGAGCGGCTTGTTCAAACGCGCATCGCTCTCGGCAAAGTGATAAGCGAAGCGGCCCTTATCGCAAATCCACGTTTCGTTGACTTCCTCGTTCTGGCGCGGCATGACGCGCTTGATGACGATCTTGCCATCGGTCTTGGCTTCGCGGCGGGTATTGAATGTGGTGTTACAACCAACCGGGCATTGCGAACAGATCGAAGCCGAGGCGCTGAGTTCCCACGGGCGTGCGCCAAAGCGGAAATCCGCAGTGGTCAGAGCGCCGACCGGACAAATGTCGGTGGTGTTGCCTGAAAAAACGGAATCAAATCCGGGGTCCGATAAAGAAACGATCTGGGTCGAGCGCCCACGTTCATCGAAACCGAGAACAGCATCGCCCACAACCTCATCCTGGAAACGAATGCAGCGCGCGCACTGGATGCAGCGTTCCTGATCGAGGAAGATGAGTTCGCTCAACGGGACATTCTTGGCGAGATGCATTTTCTCATCGTAGAGAAAACGGCTCTTTCCCGGACCGTGGGCCATCGTCAGGTTCTGAAGCGGACATTCGCCGCCCTTGTCGCAGATCGGGCAATCGAGCGGATGCGAGGTCAGCAAAAGTTCGACGGTATTTTTCTGCCCGGCTTTTGCTCTTTCAGATTGCGTGAGCACAACCATGCCGTCCGAAACGGGATTGGTGCAGGCCGTTTCGAGCTTGGGCATGAATTGAAGTTTGGGCTGGCCGCTTTCATCAAGCACGGCTTTGCCTGTGGCGCGATCAATCATCGGGCGGCCAATTTCGACGAGGCACATGCGGCACATGCCGACCGGTTCCATTTTGGGATGGTAGCAAAAGACCGGGATGTCAATGCCCGCTATCTTGGCGGCATCCACTACCAGCATCCCGTCGGGAACCGTTATCTGTTTTCCATCAATTGTGAGAGCGACTTGTTTTGTCATAAGTCTCCGAGAAAACGTAATGCGCAGCGAGTAATTCGTAAAATTATTTACGCATTACGAATTTTATGCTTTGAAATCCTGTGGAAATCTTTCGATGCCGGTTACCACTGCCATCGTCGAGAATTCGCCCAATGGGCACAGGCATTTGTTCTGCATCTGTTTGGCGACGTTGAGCAGCAGATCCACATTGGCCATTGAATTTTTGCCGTCACGAATATCATCGATCAAGTGCATCATCCAATAGGTGCCTTCGCGGCAGGTGGTGCATTTGCCACACGATTCATGTTTAAAGAAATGAATGGTCTTATTGATGACCCAGTCAATCGAAACGGTGTCGTCGATCACGATAACGGAAGCCGACCCGAGGTCCGCACCGAGCGTGCGGACGCTGGCATAATCCATTTGTGTGTCGAGCACTTTATCGTCCACAACGATCATGGATGAGGATGCGCCCGCGGGCATGATCGCTTTGACCGGACGTCCATCCAAAACTCCGCCGCCGTGTTCGTAAATCAACTGGCGGAAAGTTGTGCCGAAAGGCAATTCATAATTTCCAGGTTTGCGAACGCGGCCGGAGAGCGAAAAGATTTTCACACCGGCGCTATCGGGTGTGCCGAGCGACTTGTACCAATCCGCGCCGTTCTGAATAATGAGCGGCAGGTTGGTTAAAGTCTCAACGTTGTTGACGACAGTCGGCTTGCCGTAAAGTCCATAGACAGCGGGGAACGGCGGACGAATGCGAGGTTGTCCGCGTTTGCCTTCGATGGATTCGAGCATGGCGGTCTCTTCGCCGCAGATGTACGCGCCCGCGCCGAGATGAGTATAAATTTTCAGCGAGTATTCTGTGCCGAAAAGATTATCGCCAAGAAAACCGGCTTCTTCCATCTCCGCGATTTTCTCGTCGAGAAATTTTGCGACCTGCCAGAATTCTCCGCGCAGATAAACGTAGGCGGCATTCGCACCGACCGCGAAGGATGAAATCGCAACGCCTTCCAAAAATTGGAAGGGATTGCTTTCCATAATTTCGCGATCTTTGAAAGTGCCCGGCTCGGACTCATCGGCGTTGGCAACCACATAATGCGGCCAGATCTTGTTATCGATGAACGACCACTTCACACCGGTCGGGAAACCCGCCCCGCCGCGTCCGCGCAAACCGGAAGCTTTGACTACGTCGGTCACTTCGGACGGCTGCATTTTTGTAACAGCCTTTTTGAAAGCGTCGAAGCCGCCGTTCTTTTTGTAAACATTCAATTTGTTAATATCGGGAATATCCCGATGACGTAAAAGGATATTTGTCATAAGTCTCTATTCTGCGAGAGGAACGAGATAACCTTCGCGGCGCGCTTCGGCTATGATGAAACTGCTTTTACTTTCCATGTATTGTTTCTCGCCGACCGCAATCGGTTCAATGCGGCTGTCCACATCCGCCGCGACATGCCATAACAGATCAATATCCTTGCGCTTGAACCTCCTGTCGAAACGCGGGGAAATGACGAGAACATCAATATCGCTCCATTCGTTCGGTCTGCCTGTCGCGTACGAACCAAAGATGACGCCCGCCTTGACAGGAACGCCATTTCTGGCGAGGGTCTTCAAGTATTTCTTCACAACGCTTAAAACATTTTTTTCAACCATTCAAATGTTCCTTTTGCTCTTCGCAAATAAACCTTTGCTTCCTGAAGGGTCACAGGAGCAACCAGCAGATCGGAATACCTGCCTTCGATATTGAACTCGTTGATCTCTGCCAGAACCTTTTTATTTCCATCATCCAAAGGCAAGTCCGCCAGTTCAGCAAGCCGGATCAAATTATGAATGCGCGGCGGCATTTTTCTTTTCGTCCGCCAGATGCGCGCTTTGATGGTTTTCTCGAGAGCAAGATGGACGAAGAACAACCCAAACTGGGTGCGATGGTCCTTGTTGATCAAATCAACCGCCGCGTCCCATGCTTCATCAGCGCCCTTGCGCCAATGAGCGGCCTGTTTTTCAAAATCAAACTCCGAGTCTTCGTTCATCCTTCTCGCGTTATTCCTGACTCTTCTTCAATGCTTCGACGAGTTCCATGGTTTTATCAACAGTCATGTCTTCGTGATATTCCAATCCGTCCGGGCCCTGGATTTGGAACATGGGCGCTTTGTCGCAACCTGCGAGACAA
>JAJYOO010000349.1 GCA_021796155.1 Chloroflexota bacterium | reverse complement strand
CTTGTGGTTTGGTCTCGGTGCGTGGGGAGCGATTATTGTGTTGATCGCGTGGGCGCTCATTGCACTTGCCATGGTTTTGGACACAACGATTCAAGATTTATTTCGCTGGATCGGACCGTTGACCGCGAAGATCAAATCTTTGTTGAGCAAACCAATTCCGCCTCGCGTGGGACCGGAAGCGGCCGCACAGACAAACGGCTACACTCCGCTAACGCAGACTCCTGCGTCCACTCTGACGGCGATTCCGGCGCCAACGAATCTTCCAACGATGACCACGACAACGTCCGCGCCAGTTATCCAATGGGTTCTGCCACAAATCCCAGATATTTTGGATGCCGGTTCTGCGCCAACGGAAAATGAAGACTTCGTCAAACAACGCGGTCACTTGATCGAAGAGACGCTTGCCTCATTCGGTGCGCCCGCGCAGGTGGTTGAGATCAGCCGCGGGCCGTCAATCACACAATTTGGCGTGGAGCCGCTCTTCGTCGAGACGCGAAGCGGACGAACGCGTGTACGCGTCAGCAAAATTGCGTCGCTGGCAGATGATCTCGCATTGGCACTCGCAGCGCCGCGCATCCGCATCCAGGCGCCGGTTCCGGGGCATAGTTATGTTGGCATCGAAGTCCCAAATGACGAAATGGCTTTGGTGGCTTTGCGCGACATTTTGGAAAGTGAAACATTCCAGCGCAACAAAACTTCACTGCGCTTTGCGCTCGGTCAGGACGTGGCCGGACATCCTATTTCGGCAAATCTTGAAAATATGCCGCATTTGTTGATCGCAGGCGCGACTGGTTCCGGTAAATCCGTGTGTGTGAACGCGATCCTGACCGGCTTCTTGATTAACAATACGCCGGACGATTTGAAACTGGTGCTGGTGGACCCGAAGCGCGTGGAGTTGACAGGCTACAACGGAATTCCGCATTTGCTCGCGCCGGTGGTGGTCGAAATGGATCGCATCGTTGGCACGCTGCAATGGATGACGCGCGAAATGGACAAGCGTTATCACGAGTTTGCAAAAGTCGGCTCGCGCAATATTACAGACTATAACGCGCGTATGAAATTGCAGGGCGGCAAGAAGATGCCGTTCTATCTGATCGTTATTGATGAACTGGCCGACTTGATGATGATCGCTCCCGATGAAACCGAACGGACGATCACGCGTCTGGCGCAGTTGGCGCGCGCAACCGGCATTCACATGATCCTTGCAACGCAGCGCCCGTCCGTGGATGTTGTGACGGGTTTGATCAAAGCCAACTTCCCGGCGCGCATCGCTTTTGCCGTTGCATCTGGCGTGGATAGCCGCGTCATCCTCGATCAGCCCGGCGCGGAACGATTGCTGGGCCGCGGCGATATGTTATATCAAGCGCCCGATGCGCCAGCGCCCGTGCGGTTACAGGGCGTGTTCGTATCCGATCATGAAATTCAAAAGCTGGTGGAATTCTGGCGCGCACAGGCACAGCAAGCCAGTCCGTATGCTGTCCCCGGCGCGTCGGTGGAATCCATTCCAGAGGGTGTGCCACTTAAACAACAACCTTTGTGGGATGATATGGAGAAAACGGACGGTGATCCGCTATTGAATGATGCAATTGATCTTGTGCGACGCGAAGGGCGCGCGTCTGTGTCCATGCTTCAACGCCGCATGAGGATCGGTTATACACGCGCGGCACGCATTGTGGATGTAATGGAAGAACGCGGCATTATCGGCCCGCCTGAGGGAAATACACAGGTGAGACAAATCCTTGATTACGGTCCCACCGCGCCGCCGAAAGAGGAATGAACTTTCATTTGATATAATTTCATTATGCCCCTGTAGCTCAATGGACAGAGCAAGGCACTCCTAAGGCCGAGATGTGGGTTCGATTCCCTCCAGGGGCGCTAAATAAGCCGTTCGAAAAAATTAAGGTTTTCTAATTCAAAAAGGGCTTGCATTGTGCAATGACTTATAGTATTATGTAAGCGATGGACGCTAGGGTGCCCCCCTCACCCTGGCGTCCATCATTTAATTACAAAACATTGGTGTTGAACTTTCACCCCGAAGTCCGTATACTGAAAGTGGCGGAGAAGAGAAAAAACCAACTCAATTGGAATGGAGGATCTATGTTTAGACGGATCGGCTTGTGGATTGACCACAAAAGGTCGCTGATGGTGATCCTCGAAGAGAAAAAGGAGAATATACAAACAATCGAATCAGGGGTTGGCAAACACACCCGGTATCGAGGAGCCGCACGGTCGAAGACGCCTTACGGCGCGCAATATCAAACAGGCGACGACCAACTCGATAAAAAATTTTCGGAGCGCCTCAACAAGTTCTATAAGGACATCATTTCCAAAATACGAGGCGCGGACGGACTTTTCATCTTCGGTCCCGGCGAGGCGAAATTCGAACTTGAAAAACGGCTGGCCCACGAAAAGGTCCGAGTGCGAAACATCCGAATCGAATGTGCCGACAAAATGACCGAACGCCAGGTCGCTGCGAAAGTCCGAAAGCACTTTCAAACAACAGAATAAAAAACAGAGATGCCCGCCTAACCACGGCGGGTATTCTTTCTGCGAGCATTCTTTTTGAAGGCGGGTAGAATTGAATTCAAGTCAGGCAGGTGTTCATGAAGAACTTCGACGCTCGTTACAACGATCTCCCCAAGACCGAAATCCATTGTCATCTCGAAGGCGCCATCCGGACACAAACTATCATTGATATTGCCAAACAATATGATTTGAAATTACCATCGTATGAAGTGAGCAGGCTGGATCACCACGTCAAAGTACTTGATCAATGGCGCGATTTACATGCTGTGCTGGAAGCGTTCACCATCGCACAAAACAGCGTGGCTTCACCGGAAGTTGTCGAGCGGATCGCGTGGGAGCTGTTCGAGGACGCTGCCAAACAAAATATTCGACTCTTCGAAGTCCGCTTCTCCCCGGACTGGGCATTCAGCGGCCACCGTTTAAATTGGGACGCGGCGGCTGATGGCATTCTACGCGCCCAAGATCGCGCCGAAAAAGAATTCAATATGGCGATTGGACTGATTGCCATTACATCGCGCAGCATGGGACCCGCGTCATGCGTCAAAACCGTGGACTGGGCTATTCGAAATAAACAATGCATCCTCGGCATTGACTTAGCTGATAGCGAACGCGACTTTCCGCTGAAAGATTTTGTTCCGTCCATCATGAAAGCAAAAGAAGCAGGACTCAAAGTGACCATTCACACTGGCGAAGATACTCCCGCGTCATTTGTGGTGGATACAATCAACCTTGCTCATCCAGATCGCATCGGCCACGGCATTCATATTATCGAAGATATGGCCGCGGTTGAATTCGTCAAAGAGCGCGGCATCACGCTGGAGGTCAACCCGTGGAGCAATTATCTGACCAACGCGGTGCGGACGATTGAAGAACATCCGTTGAAAAAATTGTTTGATCTCGGTGTGCGCGTCACGATCAATTCGGACGATCCAGAAGTGCTGGAAACGAACCTAAACAATGAATATCGCATCGCACACGAAGTCCTTGGAATGAGCATGGACGATATTGCCGCATGCAATGGCCGATGCGATCTGGAT
>JAJYOO010000348.1 GCA_021796155.1 Chloroflexota bacterium | reverse complement strand
TCTAAAACTTTGCGGCCTTTTCTCGTCCAATCCAATTTGCAATTCGCTTTCCAAAACCGCTGCCGACGCGGGATGGGTCTCGCACCTTGTCTGTTTCGCTTAAATTCTTAAGTCTTCTCTCCGCCCAATCTCCCATTGGAACCATAACCTCTTCTTGGTACATGTGGAATTGTCGGTCCTTATTGAATTGTAATAATCTTTCCCATGAATCTCGAAAACGATTTGGCCATTTGCCAGGGTAAGAATTTTTCTTGTGCCAGATAAATTCTTCAGTCCAAAGCCATCCTTGCTTACGCATTGCTAAGATAAGTTCAATTACATAAGTATGACGTTCTCCATTTACTACTTTTTCTTTTATATTTAAAACAAAAGTCCCGGTTGGCTTCAAAACACGCAATAATTCTGCAGAAATTGGAAGAAACCATTCCACATACTTTTCTGGGCGAATTCCACCATAGGTATGCACGCGGCTATCTGCATATGGTGGTGACGTAAATATCAAATCAATAGAATTATCTTTAATTTTTTTAAGTTCTTCTTGACAGTCGCCGAGTAATAAACGAGCTTCAACTTGTTTCATAATTCTAAATTATACTCGTTGCGTTGCTGAAAATGAGAACCTCCGACTTCGATTACGACCTTCCTGAATCTTTCATCGCGCAGACGCCTGTCGAGCCGCGTGATTCGTCGCGTTTGTTGGTCTTGAAACGTGACGCTGGAACACTGGAACATCGAATTTTCCGTGAGATTGGCGAATATCTGCATCCAAATGATTTGCTGGTTTTGAATCAAACGCGCGTCATCCCGGCGCGGATTTTCGCGCGCAAACCAACGGGCGGACGCGTCGAACTCCTGCTGCTTCGGCGGCGCGATGAATTAAGTTGGGAAGTTTTGGTTGGAGGTAAAGGCCTGCGCGCAGGCAGCAGGGTAAAAGTCGAGGAAGGACCGGGCGCTGAAATCATCGAAGTGCTGAATGGCTCGGAGCGGTTGATCCGATTCGATGAGCCGGTCGAGCCGTATTTTCCCAAGATCGGAAATGTGCCCCTGCCGCCGTATATCCATGAAAAACTGAATGACCCCGAACGCTATCAAACTGTCTACGCGCGCGAGCCGGGCTCCGCCGCCGCGCCAACCGCAGGTCTGCACTTCACGCCGCGCTTGCTGGACGAATTGCAAAAACAAGGCGTGAAGACTGCTTACGTCACATTGCACGTTGGCTTGGATACATTTGCGCCAGTCACAGAATCGAATCCGCAGGAGCACAAAATTCACACCGAATGGTGTGAATTGACCCAGGAAACTGCCGACGCGATCAATCAAACAAAACAATCCGGCGGGCGCGTCATCGCGGTTGGGACGACATCGGTACGGACGTTGGAATCTGCCAGCCGATATTCGAAATCAGACAATTCGACACTCGACGAATCAATATCGAATGCCGACTATCGAATATCGGCATTTACCGGCCCCACCTCGCTTTACATTCTTCCCGGTTACCAATTCAAAGTCGTGGACGCAATGATCACGAATTTTCACCTGCCAAAGTCCACGCTGATTATGCTGGTCAGCGCGTTCGCCGGGCGCGAGCAGATTTTGCAGACGTACGAGACCGCGAAGCGCGAGGGCTACCGCTTTTACTCTTTTGGCGACGCGATGTTGATTTTGTAGCCAATACCTGACGAGCTATCCCAGCCGGCTGCGGAATCATATCCGGGATGAAGTTCATCGCGCGGTCACAGTCATCGTTCAGGATCATCTGTCCAAGCTGTTCGCCATAACGGATCAGCTCCGGGATGTTGGCCGGATCATCCATGGCGAGTACCCGCTCGAGGTCCACCTGGAAGCGGCGGAAATCCAATCCTTCGAAAAGTTTTGCAACGAGGTCCACTTGCTGGTCTGCGGCTGAAATCTGAAACGCGCCCAGGATCGGATCGAGGTATCGGAGCGGCGTAAAGTGATTCACTTCTCCCGGCTTGATGGTATTCGGATCGCGTCCCGTGCCGAGGCTGATCAGCGTAGTCTCTTCCAATTCCCACTTCAACCCGAACTTGATTTCATACGCAGCCAGATAACACGGATTGCCGTATGAACCCACACCGCCGTCAACGTAACGCCCTTCGATGGCCGGGAAATAAGTGGGCGCCGCGGCGGACGCAAGCACCGCTTTGACCACCGGCCAGTTTTCATATTTGTCCTTGTATGGCTTGATGAAGCGCGTGCGGTTCTCGACCATGTCGTATGTGGTGATGACTATATCAATCGAATGATTGGCTTTCCACAGGTCAGTAATCATTTGGCCGCCAAGATATTTGGCCAGAGCTTTCTCGAGCGGTTGATTCGGATAACGATAAGTGAAAAGCGGCCACAATAAAGTCCGGATGCTTTTATGGAAGATTTCATTGCCGAGGTCCAAATACAATTGATTGATGGTTTTCGCATCCAGCCCGGACGCCAGAGCGGCCGCGATGATCGAGCCTGTGGATGTGCCCGAGACGAGTCCAACCCGCGTATGGAGCGGATAGCCCAGTGAATCCTCCATCATGGACAAAGCCTTGGTGCACATCACACCCTTGATGCCGCCGCCGTCAATGGCGATGGCAAGATTCTTACGGAATGGTTTCATGCGTCCTCCTTTGTTATGGATAGTGTAATGAAAATCAGACAAAATTCAAGTGGGGCGGTGTAATGATTCGAAGGTTGAACGTTTCTTGAGGCCCCAACTTGTAAACCTGCGAACATGCCGACTTTCAAACGTGCTAACATTGAGACATGGGAACCGATTTTGGCCAATTGAACAAACAAATCATCGCATGCCATAAATGTCCGCGGCTGGTGGCGTGGCGTGAGGAGGTGGCGCGGACGAAACGCAGGGCATATCAGGATTGGGATTATTGGGGCAAGCCCGTTCCCGGCTTCGGCGATCCAAAGGCGCGCGTGTTGGTTGTTGGTCTCGCGCCCGGCGCGCACGGATCGAATCGCACGGGACGTCAATTTACGGGCGACGCTTCGGGCCAATTTTTGTATCCCGCGTTGTACCGCGCGGGATTTGCCAGCCAGCCAAATGCCGCCAGCCGCGATGATGGCTTGATATTGCGTGATATGTACATTACTGCGTCCGTGCGCTGCGCGCCGCCAGATAACAAACCTACATCTGAAGAATTAAATAACTGCCAGCCATTTCTCGAACGCGAACTCGAAATTATCAAACCCAAAGTAATCGTTGTTTTGGGACGGATTGCATTTGAGAGAATCGTGCGAATTTATTTTCAAACAACCACTGACCACAAACCACAGGCCGCGGTCCATCGTCCGTCGTTCATGGTTTTTTCACACGGCGCACTCTACAAACTGAACACTGACTGGTTACTGTGTTCTTACCATCCCAGCCAGCAAAACACATCCACTGGAAAACTCACCGTAAAAATGTTCGATGCCATCTGGTCTAAAGCAAGAGAGTTGATTCATGACAAAACTTCTTCAGCAGGGTGAACCTGCGCCGGATTTTGAACTCAGCGACTTGCGTGGAAAATTCATTCACCTTTCAGATTATCGCGGCAGTTATTTAA
>JAJYOO010000347.1 GCA_021796155.1 Chloroflexota bacterium | reverse complement strand
TCGACTTTCATGGACTGAGGCAGGATTTCAATCCGCCGAAACCCGTTGAACAAAAACGCAATTTGTGGCCGCATGAGGTATATCTGCACAATTATAAAGTGTCAACGGCGAATTTCGAAATACTTCTTCTCCCGAGGTGATTTTTCTTTATAATCAGCCGGTACTGCTGGCCGGGAAATTCGGCGCAAGGAGTTATGGATGTCATTGACCACCGATCAGGAGAAAATTACCCCGGCGGCGATCGGGTTTTTGGAAAAGGCAAAATGGCCGGTTTTTATCATTGTCTTTGTCCTGCTCAGCTTTTTTGCCATTAGGAACTTTGTCTTTTTATCGCAGGACATGATTACCGGGGACTATTCCGCTCTGCGGCTGGTCCCCGCGCCATTATATCCGCTGAGGCGAATCCCTAACAATCCAGTCACAGAGAAATATCGAGCCGTCAAACACCTGGGAGCCGACTTTGCCCAAATCTATTTTCCGGCGCAGGCCATGTCGTCGCTCGGAGATGCCTATATCGCCCACGAAAGCCCTGACCCATGGGGCAGGCCGTCCCGGTATGCGCCGTTCATCCTTGGTTTGTGCTCCATCACCATCTGCCGGCTGGATTATGGCCCGGCAAGCTTTGCCAATATTCTCATCCAAATCCTGCTTTTTGTTCCCGCGCTCTTTTTCCTCCTGCGTTCGTTTGGAATTCGAAAATACTTTTTGCCCTCCCTGCTTCTCACGGAGTTCATCCTTTTCCTTACGCCAGTTGGGCTCTCATGGATCGAGCGCGGACAATTCACTCTCTATCTCGCGGTGAGCTGTCTTTTACTGCTATTGGGATTGGTCAGAAAAAATGCGCGATGGGTTTTCGTTTCGGCATGCCTGGCGTTTATCAAGTGGACTTCACTTCCGCTGGCGTTTGTTATCCTGGCCATTTACATCCTGAACTCCAAAAACGCCCGCGAAGCGTGGTTTGGCATGGAAATGGCCAGCTTGTTTGGTCTCGTATTCATCGTTCTATTGCTGCCCTTTTTCAAAGTGGGCATTGATTTCGTAAAGGGGCTTTTGAGCCAGGAGCTTTTGGATAACCCGGAAGGTTTGAGCCTGTTGGAATTCGCTCCGCGATTTGCCGTCAAGCTGATTCCCTTCCTGACGATCGTCCTTGGTTATATCAACATTCGATTTGCCAAAAATGACTTTATTGCCTTGATGCCTTACTTTACCGGCGCGGCGATTTTATTTCTTCTTTACCCGACGCGTGCGTATGAATATGGCCTGCCGTCTCTTTTGGGCAGCCTTCCATTGATGCTGTATTGGAATTTTCAACTTGGGACGAATCGGCGTATGATGGGAAATATTCTTGCCGCCTCGTTTATACTTTTCCTTGTGGCTGCTTCCTTTTCATCTGCGTTGACCCATTCCGACCTGGTTGGAGTGGTCATCTACCTTGTTTTCTCGCTGGGCTTTATTGCGAGTCCTTCGCTGATTGCAAAATATGCGCCAGCCGCTGTTTGAAGTCCGCTCTTCTTCCATTCATGGACTCGGCGGATTCGCCGCGCGTCGAATCCGCAAGGGGACGCGCATCATTGAATATATCGGCGAGCGGATCACGTCCGAGGAGGCCGACCGGCGTTACGCGGGCGATCCATCCGAGCATCCGCATGTGCTTCTGTTCGTCGCGGACAAGCGCACGGTCATTGATGCGGCCGTCGGCGGAAATGAAGCGCGCTTCATCAATCATTCGTGCGAGCCGAATTGCAAAGCGTTCACGGAGAAGAAACGAATCTTCATTTATGCGTTGAGGACCATCGAGGAGGGCGAAGAACTGACCTACGATTACAACCTCACACGTGACGGCAGGGATGACGCGGAAACCGAGAAGCGTTATGCCTGTCATTGCGGGGCAAGAACTTGCCGCGGCACGATGCTTGCGCCAGGAAAAGACAGAAGGCAGAAAAAGAAATGAAATGCGGGATGCTGTTCTTTCTCTTATAATCAGCCATCGCATGAACATCCCCGATCATATCGTCTCAACGATGGAACTGCGTCACAACAATGGCGAACGCGGTTCTCGTAAATTCATTGCTTATCAAGGCGTCGTATATGATGTCACCGATTGCCCCAAATGGCGGCCCGATATGCACGAGCAATTGCATTTTCCCGGCCAGGATTTGACCGGCGAACTCCCCGATGCTCCTCATCACGAAGAGGTTTTTCAACGCGCTTGCGTAAAGATTGTTGGAAGGTTAGCAAGTTAGCAAGTTCAAAAGTTAAACCTCCGACCTTCCAACCTGTAAACCTTCAAACTTTCAAACCTTCTAACTCAACCATGACAACTCTCAAATGGTGGCAGACTGCCGTCTTCTATCAAATCTATCCGCGCTCGTTTGCCGATGGCAGCGGCGATGGCGTTGGCGACTTCAAAGGCATCCTCTCCAGGCTCGATTATCTCGCTGACCTCGGCGTGGATGCACTCTGGCTTTCCCCGCATTTCCCATCCCCGAATTGGGATTGGGGCTACGACATTTCCGATTATCAAAATGTCGCGCCCGAATACGGCACGTTGGATGATTTCAAAACGTTCTTGAGCGAATCGCATAAACGCGGATTACGCGTCATCCTCGACCTTGTGCTGAATCACACCTCCGACCAGCATCCGTGGTTTCTCGAGTCAAAATCCAGCCGCGATCATCCCAAGTCTGATTGGTATGTGTGGAAAGATTCCCTCACCCCAACCCCTCTCCCAATTTTGGGAGAGGGACAAAGGGTGAGGTTACCGCCAAATAATTGGCAATCCTGTTTCGATGGCGATGCGTGGACGTACGTCCCTGAACGCAATCAATATTATTACCATTACTTCATGAAGCAGCAGCCTGATCTCAATTGGCGCAATCCCGAAGTCAAAGCCGCCATGTGGGACGCGGTCCGCTTCTGGCTCGATCTCGGCGTGGACGGTTTTCGCCTCGACGCCATCGGCACGATCTTCGAAGATCCAAATCTCACGCCGCATCCCGTCCCGATGAATCTCGCCGAACTTCGCCGCGCACACGAACTTGCCAAAACGCCTGCCGAAAAAGAACAGGTCGAAAAATACTGGCATGATATGTTCATGCATCAGATTGAACAGCCGGGCGTCCACGAAATGATGAAAGAACTTCGCACGGTTCTCGATGAATATGACGGTGACCGGATGCTCATTGGCGAAAACGAATACATAGACTATTTGGGGGACGGCGAGGATGAGTTGAATCTCGTCTTCAATTTTCCGCTGATGCGGACCGAACGCCTCACGCCAGACTTCATCCGGCGCAACCAAAAAGAGCGTTTGACTCAACTGGAGGCTTTACCCGTCAAGGGCTGGGCGTGCAACACACTCGGCAATCACGATTCTCCTCGAGTCCATAGTCGCTACGGCGATGGAATACACGATGCGGAACTTGCCCGACTCTCTTTGGCACTGATGCTTACACTCAAAGGAACGCCATTTTTATATAACGGCGAAGAAATTGGGATGACCGATTACATCATCACCGATCCGACGAAACTTCGCGATACGATGGCGATCTGGTATTACGATCAGTTGGTCAATGA
>JAJYOO010000023.1 GCA_021796155.1 Chloroflexota bacterium | reverse complement strand
GTAAAAACCGTGATCTCTGGTCGACAATTGATCCGAATATACGGCTCGGTCGTGCCAACACCGCGATTTGTATACTGATACATCTTCCCAACTTGATATAAACCGCTGACATATTTCTTTCCCAAACTTGGCAAAACCGGCGGTCCGATCACTGGTAAAACCACTTGTCCACCATGCGAGTGACCCGAGATCTGTAAATCGAACCGGCTAGTTAACGAGGCAATGTCAGCAAAATCAGGTTCATGCGCGAGCAGTATAGCCGTCCCATCTTGCGGCAAATCCGCGAGCATGCCTTCGAAATCCGGAAAACCCATCAGGATGTCATCCAACCCAACGAAATACAACTGTCCATCACCGCGAGTCAATGTGTGGATGCGATTGGTCATATCCACAATTTTGAGCGTCGAAAGCATATCGCGAAGGAAGTACCCTGCATGACTGCGATAATCCTGATTGCCAAGAATGGCAAGAGTCGGCAACGAACTCAATGATGCTAAAACATCACGCACATCTTGAATAGCGACAAGAGTCCGTGCGAAGTCCGGCACATATTCGACAAAATCTCCGGTAATTAAAACCAATTCAGGATTCGTTTTCTTCACAAGTTCAATGACATTGGCGAAGCGCTCGCGGTTCATCCAGCCGCCCATGTGAATGTCGCTAATTTGCGTGAACCGGAATCCATCAAATGCAGGATGTAGTCGCGGCAATCTTATTATCTGTCGAACGACTTCAATCCACGCCGTCTCAACTTGTGTGCCATAAAAGGCGCCACCAAATGACAACAGCGCCAATTGTGCAGATACGGTGAACATAAATTTCAAAAAGTCACGACGCGTGAAATTTGGAGATTTTTGCATCCTGCTATTTTCCAAGTTATACAATGTTCGATGACACAGCAAAACATGTTATTATGAAGATCTCACTGCGTAAGCTGAACATCACATCCTTGCGAGATTTGACATGACAACTACCATTGATTTGACATCCCTGCTTCCCGAAGGTGTAGCTTTTCAAAGAGTTGATAATGGAATAATTGTAACTTCAAAAAGCCTTTCGCTAACGCTGCCGTCCACGCCTGTTAAATTCTATCGTCACGGATGGCAATCCTGGACTCTCACAACCTGGGTGAATCCCGCTGACCCCATGACGCCAATCTCCGCACCCCAGACTCGCGCTAAAGATGAGGACGTGCCATACGCGTTCAGTGATCATCCCATCAGCGCGTGGATAGGCGCGGCGGAAATGGATGATGGAAGAATTATCCTGCTTGGCGCATTGGATTTAAGCGGCCGCGTGGAAATCGTCGGCAGTCAATTTAGCGGCTTCTATGAAGACAGTCACGCGGGTAAGTGGTTCATCGCAATTGGAAAAGAAAACGAAGTCTTCGGAAAGTATGCGAGAGAACTTGGAAAAATCTATGGCTTTTCGCGATCCAAGCCACCGCGTGTGTGGTGTTCGTGGTACAGCCTGTATAACACGATCAACGAATCTGTGATTGGCAATGTCATTCACGAGCTTGGTACTCTGCCCTTCAATGTGATTCAACTCGATGATGGGTGGCAAATCTCACTCGGTGAATGGGATGCCAACAAAAAATTTCCATCGGGCATGAAAGCCGTTGCAGACAAAATCCGCAACACAGGACGCCAGGCAGGCATCTGGCTTTCACCATTTATAACACCGCTCAACTCACGTTTTGCACGCAAGCACCGGGATTGGCTTCTACGCGATGAACGCGGGGAAGCCGTCTACGCGGGAATTGGCTGGAACGGCGAACTCAGCGCGTTGGATAGCTCCCACCCCGAAGTCCTGGAATGGCTCGACAAGACAATCCATAAGATTGTTGGCTGGGGATATTCTTACATCAAACTGGACTTCCTCTATGCAGCTGCAATTCCTGGGAAACGCAAGCATGATGTGCCGCGCGAATCTGCTTATCGTGAGGCCATGCAAGTCATCCACAATGCGGCTGGCAAAGACACATATCTCCTCGCGTGCGGCGCGCCGATTCTTCCTATCCTCGGAATCTGTAACGGCGTTCGGGTTGGCCCTGACGTCGCACCGTTTTGGATCAGCAAGCCTCTCAGTGTTTGGGTCAACAACCCGAATCATCCCGGCACACAGAACGGAATCCGCACATCGTTCCACCGTTTATGGCTCAAAGACCTGATCCATGTTGACCCTGATGTGGTCTATTTTCGTTCCCGCCACAACCAGATGACGAGCGAGCAAACTCTTTTATTGCAAGACTTTGTTCGCCTCGCCGCGTTCAAAGCTACGTCAGATTTGCCGCAATGGCTGAAATCAGAAGAGCGAGAAGCTTTGCAGAATTTTCTCCAAGAAGAATCCACAATCGAGCAACTTTCCCGCTACGAATTCAGAATTGGAAAAAGAGTTGTTGATTTCTCGCCCATCATGTCTCTGCCTGCTCCAATCCGATTCCCCGCACAGCTTGCACTGTACGTCGGCGCAATCCAGATGGGACTGTATGAATTATTGCCAGGGCTGATCGAGTCCCAAAAAGCTAAAAGAAATTCGCGGCAGCCTGCACTGTAGAAATCAGAAGTGCTGATTGAAGAAATAGCAAAAGACTTTTGAAAACAAGCACCGCATTCTCTTTGGTCTTCATCTTTCTGCTACAGGCATGTAGTAGTCGGACTGTGCCTTTACCAACCGCCGCGCCGACGGCGACACTTGTCCCGTACAGTTATGCACCCGCGACCCCGACTTTAGAACCCATCACGCCGACTCCGACATCCGTTCCATTGCTCGGACCAATGCCGCCTGACGCAACCGGAAACGATATGGTGCTGATGCAATACACCAAATCTGGCACAAACGGTCAAACACTCGTATATTCACAAGAGCTTGGCATGTGGATGGAATTGCATTCCCCACCCGAAGGAATCTTTCTCATAGATCAACGGATCGCGTTCTATTCAACGCCGCACGATCTGATTCCGGTGATCGTTGAAGCGGACCCCGCGCTGAATTGGAAGGAAAATTTGGTGCGCGTTGATCAATCGGCTTTCTATCCGACGGATCGCTTGAAGCTGGTGTCATTTTCATCCACGATTCAAATCGAGCTGGCTTTGCAATTTGGCATTGACTTGCACCAGAAGAATACTTATCAAGACGTTGCAAATTTGATGGTGAATATCAATCGAGGAATACAAACCATCCAATTCCGCGCGCCCGGCGATTCGCAAACATACACATGGATTCTAAATAAAGGCGTCCGCGTATGGCTGGTAAAGGATGGGTTTTTTGATCAAAAGAAAGATGCGTCTATTTACACCTTGACCAACGGCGACAAATTAAAGATTTTTGCACAAGACGGAACGCTTGAATATATCGTCAGCACAACAAGTCTAGGCGAAAAACTTCAACAAGATGGCGTCCTCGCAAAAGTCCTCGCGCCGATGTTTGAAGTTTTACTGTCAACAAACGGGAAACTTCCTGCGAAAATCAACAGCTATTATGACCTTAACTATCACAAGAAAGTCGCTGGTGATCTAAGTGATATGGCTGGACCAACAACCATTGGAAACGACGCAGTGTCCGTGCCAGGATTTATCGTGTTGGTTGGTAGATAATCTAAATTTTATGGAATCCAACTCACTGTTCCAGCCAGGCCACCGACATCGGGGACAATTGTGGTCGAACCGGTTCCATCTGGATTCATAACAAACACTCCATTACCGCTATAGCTCGCAATATATTTTTTATCGGGCGAGAGACTCGCATACAAACCGACCGCCGCGATGTGAGTCAATTGCGTCGGTGTGCCACCGCCAATCGGCACGGACCACCAATCCGATGGAACGGTGTGAGCATAAGCCTCGGTAATACCAAATAGTTTGTCAACCCAATTTGGTTGGGACGGCTGGGTGGGAGACACCGCGCTGTAAAGGACAGATTTATCATCAGGCGTGAAGAAAGGCGCATCAATGATTTGCGGAACATATAAACCGTTCAAAGCAACTTGATAGGCGCCGGATCCGTCAGCGTTGGCGACGAACAATTTATTGGTTCCGTCCACAGGGTCCAGTGTGACGTAGGCGAGGCGGGCGCCGTCAGCGGAGAGACGCGGCCAGTACGCGCCGTCCGCCACCTTCTGGGGTTGACCGCTCAACGGATACGTCACGCGAAGGATTTCATAGCTCGGATAATGCTGTCCTGCAACTTTCGGAGGCGCAGCATAATCCACATGCGCGAAATAAATATATTTTCCGTCTGGCGACCAGACTGGCTCATAATATTGATCGTTGCTCGACGGAGGCGTAAATAAAATTTGCGGCGACTGGGAACCGTCCGTCGGCATCGTATAAAGCGCCTGCTGCGCCGCGCTGCTCGTTGCATTTGGATCGCGCGGCGGAAGGTACGCCATCAACAACTGCTTTTCGTCCGGCGACACACTGATGAAGTCAATCCACGCGCCGCTGGGGGCTTGAAAGATCGCTGTAATCTGGCCGGTTGCAAGATCAAGCGCCTGGACGCTCATGATCGGTGTGCTTTGTGTTTCCTTCGAACTCATGTAAACCAATGTTCCTGTCAAATGCAGGCTTCCCCATGTAACTGGAATTTGACTCGTAGGCAGCGAAGGATTCCCAATCTTCATCGTCGAGCTCGGCGGTTTAGCAGGCTGCTGCAAAGGTGCAGCCGTTACAGGCGCGGCTTGGACTGTTGCAGTTGGATCTGCTGATTGAGAAATATCCACCGTGCACGCACTCAGAAGAAGTGAGATCACTAAAACTGAATAAAGCAATTTTTTCTTCATGATATGTTTCACCTAATTTTGTTTTGGCGCAAAGGTACGGATGAAATTGACCAGGTTCCAACGATCGGTATCCGATAACTGCGTCCGCCACGCGGGCATGGCTGAACCGGGGAAACCATTCGTGATCCAGTCGAATAGCTGCGCGTCGGTGTGGACGCCAGGGACCGCGTGGATGGTTAAATCAGCAGGGCGCGGAATCAATGTCAACCCGAGCGGGCCATCACCTTTCCCATCTTCTCCATGACATACTACACAATGGGCTTCATAAAGAGCCTTGCCCGCCGCGACGGATTGCGCGTCTGGGACAATTGGATTTGCCTGGCTATTCGCAGATGCAATCGGGCGCGTCGCATAATAGATTCCAGCCGCAACAAACACCAGCGAAAACAAACCACTGGCGCCAAATCGAATGATCCGATTGCCTTGCAGTGGGATCATCGCGAGGATGAGCAACAACCCGTCCAACAGAATCATTCCGCCGGCTATGTTCGTGGTCGCCGCGCTTTGACGACTTGCTCCGGGAGGAAGCACAGAAAAATTGAAGTTGGCAAAAGCATCGAATTTGTTTTCGCGTCTCACAACCACTTGAACTTGCCAGTTGCTCGGCAGGCTGAGGAAACTGCCTTTCGTGCTGTAATCTCCATTGCCGGACGCAAGCAATTGAACTTCAGACGGAGAAACATTTGTTTGACTTGGCGTAAAACGTAGCAGCACTTCTTTGACCACATCCACCGGCTGCCCATTGGAAGTCAGGTTGACCGTGAATGTATTTTGTCCAACCAGTCCTGGAGAAATTTTTATGTTAACGTGCAGGTCATTCGCGTTCGCGGAACCATTCAAATCAAACGACGGTGGGATGATCTTGGC
The DNA here is from genome assembly GCA_021796155.1 of Chloroflexota bacterium. The sequence goes on along the minus strand of JAJYOO010000023.1, from coordinate 9,357 downwards.
AGGCGGCAAATACGTCAACACGCTGACGATTGCGAGCAGAAAACCGCCCAACACAATCTCGGCCAGCACCATTTGTCCAAAATGCTTTACGAGTGCTGTGTCGCTTGCGCCTTGCAAACGAGCTTTCTTCAAACGCGGTGAAATAAACAACAAGTTGACCGCGGCCAACGCGAGAAGCAAGCCAACAAAAACCTGCTTGACCAAAAGCGTATCGCCGTAAATGGATGCGTACAATTCCTGGAACGATCCAACGCGCAAATACGCCGCGTACAGGCCGGTCACGCCGATGGCCGCAACACTTGCAAGCGCCATCATCGAAAAATATTCCATTGCAAGCGAAGTGAGTTTCGTGCGAGTTGCATCGTTCAAAGTTCGCAACGCGAGCAAACCTGTAAAGAGAAATGGAAGTCCGCCAAGCCAAAAACTCATCCCGATAATATGGACCCAATCGCTGATGATCGGAATCGTTGGATTACCTTCTGTTGCCGCGTGCGCCGTCAGACTGATGCTGAGGAATGACACCAGCCCGGCAGCAAAGATTGCCCAGCGCTTCCAACCGGACCCGCGGCTTTTGACCAGCCAAACGAGAATGAACGCCAGCCCGAGGCGGATCAGCCAAATCACGCCCAGACGAGAATCCAGCATCACGCGGCCAGCTTCCTGCGACCAAGGCCACGCCAATTCGTTGCCGGTCGCCTGCCCAGCTTCGGCCAAAGTCCCCAAGCCCACCCCAACCAAAAGTCCGATCAGAGCAATTTGAGAATACAACTTCCAAACGGGCAATTCCTGAATATCCGTTGATAAAGTCTCGTTCGATTTTCGGATGGTTGGATGCCAAACAAAAGTTGTGAAAGATATCTGGCCGACGATCAATGCCAGCGAAACGAGCAATAGCCACTTTGAAATCAAAGCACTGACCGGGAGTTGTGAGCTTGTCTTTGGGATTTGAGCAGCCAATGCCGCCGCGCTCACATTTCCGATCGCAAAAGGAAACGATCCGCTGGTGAGATGTCCATCTATGGCGGAAATTGTTTTCCACGCAACGGTGTAAACACCGGGCTGCAATGAACCGAGAGAAACCGTCATGCGCGTCGGATCGGTTGGATCAACGCGCACGTCACCGAGATCAACATCCTTGCCGTTTGAATCCAACACTGAAACCGTGCTCAAGCCCGGTTGAATCGGTTCGCTGAAATAAAGCTCAACTTGCGCTGGCGCTTCTGGCAAATCTGCATTCGCTGCGGGAGCGGAACGCAACAGCAACGCATGTGCATATGCCGTAACAGTTGCGCCAGCACAATATACTAAAACAGCCAGAAGGCCGAATAAAAGTCTTTTTCGAATTTGCATAAGGAATCAAAAATAGGGCGGATCACCCTTGCCCGCTTCGATATATCAGCGATTCTTTCTGAGTGCGAATGTAGCCAATATCAACCCCGCCAAACCAGCAATCAGTCCAACGATAGACAGCCATTGACTCCAATTCATCGAAGGACTCTGCTGGGATGTATTCACGTTTGGAAAAGCCAGCGCGTCATCCGTGGCGACTTCTTCCGGCGTCACATCCTGGCTGATATTTGTTGTATCAAGCTGCCCGCGTAACTGAACGGTATATTGTCCCGGAATAGTCGGAAGAATTGGAGCAACGTATTGATTGGTTGCATTTTCGCTCAATGGCTGGAGCGTGAGCGTTTTTGTCTGACCGCCGTACGTGACATCAACGGTTAATTTCGATATATCCACCTGTGCGCTTGTGTTCGTGGTGTTCGATACATTCACAACGATGGCATTGCGCTGGCCGACGATGGGCGGCTCATCTGCCCAACCAATTTCGACATCATAATTTCCCACGTGAACGGTCGTATGTGCAAAAGCTATTTGAACGCTAAAGACAGCCGCAATAAACGCAACAACAGATGCAACAGTAAAAACCTTCCTGCTCACAGGTATCTCCTTCTTTAGCAAATTCGATTTTGAAAAAACTGGAACAGGTTATCACACCAGTCTTAATCCTATCTGAGATAAAAGTTTTCCACCCTTTTGGACTGGAGGACTTCACGAGTTCCCACGGCAACAGATTCTACAGTTCGATTGCCAACAATGGAATTTCCATTTCCTGCGGAGTCAATCCGCCGTGATGACCATAGAATTTCTGCTCGAATTTATCTTTTTCGTACCACCAGACTGATTCATAGCGATATGGCAGGATGACCAGATTCCCAACGCGTTCACGGAAGGCTTTTGAAACCTTCGGACCAAAGTAGCCTTGTGCGATCAATTCATCTGACTTGACAACATCCGCCTTGCCTTCGAGACCTTTGGCAAGAATGGCTTGTGCCTCGTCAAGCATTTCGTCTTTGACATAAAGGAACATGTCGCGCGGCGATCCGCCGGGGACAAGCAATTCACCATTTCGATTCTTCCTAAAATATTTTTCGATGCGCGGAAAAGTTTTATTTAAGTAAACTGTCGTCGCCGGGTCAACCTCGACTTGACCGTGGTCAGCAGTCACCATAAGCAACGTTTTTCCTTTTTTGATAGAAGCAAATTGACGTTCCATCGTGGTCAGAAACATATCTATTTCAGCTTCGACTTGCAGCGATGTCGGGCCGTATTCATGGCAAATGCCGTCTATCTTTTCATAATACAGGAAGAAATAATTCTTTCCTTTTGCTTCATCCAACGCCAGGCGAAGATTGGTCAACGCTTCGGGCAGTGTTTTATATCCGCGTGCATCGGCACCGCGAAAAAGGATGTCGGAATAGGTAGACGGTGTATATTCACGATGCTGAAAAATCGTCGAATGAACGCCAAGCTTTTTTAAGTCGCGGTACAAGGTGCGGGTGGGATAAAGTTCCTTCGGGGCGATGCCGGTCTTCTTAAGTTCGTCGCGTTCCATCGTCCCGGAAAATGAAAAAAGCAGCGGGACGATCATCGCATCCAGAATCGGCTCGTAGTAATTCCACTCGAAGATGCCGCTCTGTCCCACGCTCAACCCGCTGTGGATGCAGGTCGTGTGGGCCGACGTCGTGGAAGGAAACTGCGAGGTCAGCTTGGCAACGCGTCCATCGCGGACGAATCGATTCAAATACGGATGCGAGGCGAATTTCTCGAAGAAACGCCATCCAAAAGCGTCAACAAAGAACAAGATGACATTGTCGTAATCTTTTTGAAGATCGGGGATGGCGGATGAATAACGATCGCCGCCGAACAGGCTGTTGACGAGGTGCGGTAATCCCGCAAAGCCGCCGGAGTCATAATTGGGTTTTATCAAGTCTGGGCGCATGAAAGAATTATAGCGCAGGGCATCCGAAGCCAATTATTTTATAAACAATGTCTAATATTCAACAATTGGCATCTATTCCCTTGAACGGATTTATGGATTATATTAACCATATCTTTTCAAGCCTTACGCCGAATAATCACCAAGGCTCAGCAAAGAGAGATAATGGATTAATGGTATCGCCAACGCAGCCATCTGGACCACAACCGGTAATGCGCGGGCGCCGTTCGCGCCGCATTGACTGGACCGCTTATCTCTATATTCTTCCTGCTTTTGTTATTCTGGTCGTCTTTCATATCTTTCCCGTCTTTTATGCAATTGACATTAGCCTGAACACAGGGCCGATTACAAAATTCAAATTCATTGGTCTGCAAAATTACGCGCGTGCGCTGGCAAGTCCCGATTTCTGGACGGCACTAACCAACACGTTTTCATTCGCGCTGATGACGATTGTTTCGTCCATTATCCTTGGATTGTTGTTCGCTTACCTGCTTTATCAGGGCGTGCGCGGACAATCCATATATCGCACCGTTTATTTCCTGCCATACATTCTTTCCACCGTCGGCTCTTCGATTGTTTGGGCCTGGGTATTCGATCCCAGCAGTGGATTGGCAAATCTGTTGCTGAAGACCATTGGTCTACAGCCTCTACGCTGGCTGATCGAGCCAAAAGGTATCTTCCAATTAATTGCGGCGCAATTCAATATCCCCATTCCCGCCTGGCTGCATGGTCCCAGCCTCGCATTGGTCGCGATTGCCATTTTTACCATCTGGCAAACCGTTGGATACAACATCGTGATTTTCCTGGCAGGGCTTACCAACATTCCGGGAGATGTCTACGATGCGGCGCAAATTGACGGGGCCAACAGCTTTCAGTTGTTCCGTTACATTACATTCCCGCTGCTTTCCCCAACTTTATTCTTTGTCCTCGTTATCTCGATCATCGGTTCATTCCAATCTTTCAACCAAATCTATTCCATGAACATTGCCGCCGCTCAAACCCTGGGCGGTCCTTTGGGAACCACGTACACGCTTACGGTTTACATGTTCGATCAACTATACACATATTCTAATTACGGCTTTGCGTCCGCAATTGCCGTACTGCTTTCGGTGCTTATTCTGATTTTGACGCTGATCAATTTCCAGTTTATCGGTTCGCGAACAGAAAACATGGAGGTTGGGGAATGACGGCCGCATTCAACAAGGATCGCTTGAATTACATCCTCAAACGCCTGCTGATACATCTCGTATTGCTCGTTGGCGCGCTTTTCGCACTTTTCCCTTTTGTCTGGATGGTGCTTACTTCGCTCAAGAGCTATATCGAGGCTTCTGCAGCAGAAAGTTTTTTCCCGTCTCATTGGTTATTTTCCAATTATGTCCAAGCCTGGAATCAGGTGGGACTATTTCCGCGTTACTTTGAAAATACGCTCTACATGGCTGTTGCAACAACACTGGGCGTCCTAATCACGTCGTCATTAGCAGGCTATGCCTTCGCACGTATGCACTTTCCCGGACGAGATGCGCTCTTCATCATCCTGCTCTCGACCATGATGGTGCCTTTTGAAGTGACGCTGGTTCCAAATTTCATTCTGATGCGCGATCTTCATTGGATAGACCGCTACGAAGCACTCATCATCCCGTGGACTGCCAGCGCTTTCAGCATTTTTCTGCTCCGACAGTTTTTCAAAGCGATCCCTTCGGAGCTGCATGATGCCGCCGTTTTGGACGGTTGTACTCACCTCCAATTCTTGTGGAGCATCGTCCTGCCGCTTTCGATGCCGGCACTCATCACCAGCGCACTGTTCACATTTTTGGGAAGCTGGAACTCTTTGATGTGGCCGCTGCTGGTAACGAATAATCCCGTGATGCGCCCGCTGCAAGTCGGCATCACTTCATTCATCACAGATGCCGGCACGGAGGTGCAATACTTGCTGGCGGCCGTTACGATCAGCGTCATTCCAGTCATAATAATTTACTTCTTCCTGCAACGCTGGTTCATTGAGGGAATCGCGAGGGTAGGAATACGTGGCTGAAAAAGGAGGTGATTCTTATAGCAAATGATTAGCTGACGCTTGACCTATTTCAGGTCGGTTGAGAATATCACCCGGATCACCGAAACACAAGATTCTTTGCACATAAAAGAATCAAAAAACGCCCCACTTTCAAAAAAGGAGAGAACATGAAAAGGAGCACCTTCCTTACGTTTCTACTTGTGTTCGTTATGACGCTTTCAGCATGCGCGCCCGCCGCGACTGCCACCGCTCCAGCCGCGACACAGCCTCCCGCCCCTGTAGGATCCCCCACCGCCGCAGCGACCGAAGCGCCAGCAACTACAGCCGCTCCGGCTACCGCAGCTCCCACAGCCACAAATACTCCCGAGCCGACGATTACTCCCGCCGCCAATGCGATTCAAATCCAGTTCTGGCATGGACAAAGCGGCTTTCAGGGACAGGTGTTGAACAATCTGGTCAACCAGTTCAATTCCACGCATCCTGATATCTTCGTTACTGCCACTTTCCAGGGAACGTATTCTGATCTTTACAAAAAGGTCACAGCCGCGATTGCCGGTGGCACACCGCCCGATCTGGCAGTTGCCTATCAAAACGATGTTTCCAATTACATCGCCAACGGCGCAGTCATTCCGTTGGATAGCCTGATGAGCGATCCGCAAATTGGTTTCACCGCGGATGATATGAAAGACATTTACCCGTCGTTCATTGATCACTATCCGCAGGCAAACAACCAGGTCTACAGCCTGGCATTTATGCGGAGCATGGAAGTAATGTATTACAACGCCGATATGCTCAAAGCCGCCGGGTTCTCCGCTCCGCCCACCACCTGGGATGATTTCATGAAAGTCTGTGCCGCGGTCAGCAAACCACCGGATACATACTGCTACGAGATGAACACCGACGCTTCGCGCTTTGCGAACTGGGTCTGGAGCCGCGGCGGCGACATGCTCAGCCCGGACGCAAAGACAGTTGCGTTCAATTCCCAAGCCGGGTTAGACACGCTGACCTTCCTCAATCAGTTGTTCCAGCAAAAGTATGCCATCGTGATTGCCAAATCCTTCCAGGATCAAACCGACTTTTCGTTGGGTAAGATCGCCTTCACCTTCGGTTCCACCGCTGGTCTGCCTTATTACAAGAAGGCAATTGATCAATCCGGAAAAGTGACCAACTGGGGCATCGCTCCGGGACCACATACCACACCCAATCCGGTAGTGGACGCCTACGGTCCAAGCGTGACCATCTTCAAGACCACCACTGAAAAAGAACGCGCCGCATTCACCTTCCTGAAATGGTTGATGAGCACCGATACCAACGCGGCTTGGGCAAAGGCGACTTATTACTTCCCCGCGCGCCAATCCACCAAAGCAGCCTTGTCTGACTTTATCTCTGCCAATCCGTTGTATGGTCAGGCGTTTGACTGGCTACAATATGGCAAACAGGAACCGACCGTCGCTGCCTGGAATCCAATCCGAGGCTTTATTGCCGACGCGATGACGGCCATTGCGAATGGCGCTGCAACGCCACAGGATGCACTGAACACCGCGGCAACGAAAGCCAATGCCGCTTTAGCAGGCCAATAACGATTCTTGTTTGGGTTGGAATTCTTCAAAGAGACTTGAGGGATTTCCATTCCCGACCATAAAGAGTTACACAATTCAATCCCCAGAGATATAACAAAGTCTGGGGATTGAATTTATTTATCTGCCGTTGCAAGCACGAAAACGGGGTCAATGGCTGTCCTGGACAATAATAAATTGGCGACTTTAGCATCCATAAACCGGTTAGAATAACAGGATGTTTACAGCGATCCAAGCCATTATCTTCGATTTCGGCGGTGTCTTCATAGATTGGGACCCGCGTTATTTATATCGTCATTATTTTCCTGGACAATCACAAGCCATGGAAAATTTCCTGGCAGAAATTAATTTTGCCCAATGGAATTTGGAACAGGATAAGGGCCGGCCTTTTGCGGAAGCAGTCGCTTCGCTCTCTACAGATTTTTCGCAGTATGCCCACTTGATCCACGCTTATTGGGAGCATTGGGAAGATTCCATCAGCGGGACGATCACTGGTTCAGTTAACATTCTGTACGGACTCAAACGAGCCGGATACGCACTTTACGGACTCAGCAATTGGTCGGCAGAGACATTTCCCATCGCATACAGGAAATACGACTTCTTCAAACTCTTCGACGATATCATCCTTTCTGGCGCAGTTAAACTGGTCAAACCGGATCCGACCATCTTTGAATTAACGCTGAAAAGAATTCGACGATCTGCTACAGAGTGTTTATTGATTGACGATTCGATTGCAAACATTGATGCGGCCCGCCGATTAGGATTCAAGACAATCCATTTCCGATCACCCGAACAACTGGAAAAAGAATTGTTGCATTTGCAATTATTTAAATCGCCGCAATGGGAGAATCAATTCAAATGAGCCTGCAGAAACAAATGGAAACCATGCTTCCGGCAATTGAAGCTGAACTGCAAAAACAAGTTGCCCGCCTCGATAACACGTCCACGCGTCTGTTCCACGAGATGCTCACCTACCACATGGGTTGGACCGGCGAAGGCGCAGGACCAGAAGCGCGCGGCAAACGCATTCGGCCCTTGTTGGTTTTGCTAACTGTTGCATCATGCAACTGCCAAGCGTGGCTACGCGCATCTCCGGCGGCAGCGGCCATGGAATTAGTTCACAACTTTTCGCTTGTCCACGATGATATTCAAGACAATTCGCCCAAGCGCCGCGGCCGTCCAACCGTTTGGACAAAATGGAATATGCCGCAAGCCATCAACGTTGGCGACGCGCTGTTCGTCATTTCAAATCTGGCAATGATGGATTTGGCGAAAAACTTTCCAGCCGATAAAGTGATTCGATCTGCAAGCGTTTTACACGAAACCTGTCTCGCACTCACGCGCGGACAATTCCTTGATATGTCTTATGAAAACCGCAATGACTTGTCCATCGAAGATTACTGGCCGATGATCGAAGGCAAGACTGCAGCTTTGATTTCGGCATGTACGCAGATCGGATCCATCCTCGGCGGCGCGGACGATACGACGATTGAGCAATATCGCATCTTTGGCCGGGACCTTGGGCTGGCTTTTCAAGTCCAGGACGATATTCTCGGCATCTGGGGTAACGAAGCGCTGACAGGAAAATCCACGGCCAGCGATTTGGTCGAAGGGAAAAATTCACTGCCGGTGTTGTACGGGATCAGCCAAAAGGGCCGATTCGCCAAACGCTGGGCCGCGTCCGCTATTGGTCCTGATGAAGTTGCGGACGTTGCTCGAATGTTAAAAGATGAAGGCGCGTATGAATTCGTCCAGAGCGAAAGCGCGCGGCTGACGAGTCGCGCTTTGAGTGCATTGGAAGAATCCAACGCGCAAGGCGAAGCAGGCGCGGCACTGATGGAATTGGCTAACAAGTTGCTCCATCGTGAATCTTGATTTATAATCACGTCCGTTGCGCGGGTGTAGTTCAGTGGTAGAACGCTTGCTTCCCAAGCAAGATATCGTGGGTTCGAGTCCCATCACCCGCTTTAAGGCTATGCAGTTGTTAAGGTGCTAGGCCACCTGGCAACGATAGCCTCGTTGCCAACGCCCTCCGTGTCGTAAGCACGGGGGGCGGCTTTATTTAACTGTCTTACTCATCTCACGGCAAATCACAAATTCATTAACCGCTGTGAGAAGATTGAAAAGAGCTGCGCCGTGACTTCTCAAACGCGACCACATCCTTCTCGGGTATAAGAAATGGACTGGTCGCCTTCGCAGGATCCATTTTGTAGACGTGAGGAAACCTACCCTCTCTCACCAACAATCGGACCTTATCATCTGACACATGCAGACGTTCGGCAACTTGCTTCACGGTCAGATCCATAGCCACATCCTACCATCGGAAGTTTCGGCAGTCAAGGTTTCCAATACAACGAACTATGGTTTTCTCAAGAATGAGAATAGGGCATGGTAAGCAGTGAAAAAGCATCGGAGAGATGGGCGGCGAACCAGCGTCTGGCTTGAGCAACATTTTTGAAGTTGGCTTGTCGAGTGATGGCAATGAC
>JAJYOO010000346.1 GCA_021796155.1 Chloroflexota bacterium | reverse complement strand
CAGTCAACCCGGAAATCGCCGCCAGAGTACTGATTGAAGGCCTTAAAGCCCGCAATCATGAAATGACCGAAATACCGAGAGGAGTCCAGGTAGCCGTACATTAACCCCTCGACAAGCTCAGGGTAAGCGCTGTGCCCCTACTGTTGCAAATTACAAATCTCCGAGTTTTCAAAAACTCGGAGATTTGATTAGTCCCTATTTCTTCTTTCCTTTTGCTGTAGCTTTCTTTGGCTTGGAAGCCGTCTTCTTACTTTTCGTTTCTTTCTTCGCAACAGCTTTCTTTGCCGCTGATTTCTTTTTTAGTTTCTTTTCTTCCTTCGGTTCTTCAACCACAACCTTCTTCACGAACCGTTCGACAGTCCAGCCAACATTGACGGATGTAACTTCCTCGCCAGCTTTGACTTCAGCAACCGCGTCGCCTTTGGTTGCGGCGCGCTTGCGGATGTTGGCCGCGTCCAATCGAGTGGACTTCGGCGCACCTTTGGATAGATGGATCGTCGCCATCGCATTTGCTTTGCCAGTGACGACACCTGCAAGTTTGATTTTCTTTTGCAATACCCAAACGCGAACGCCTTTGCCATAACGTCCCTGCGATGGGAATTCTTTTGATTCGACGCGCTTGGCTTTGCCATCGGATGCGAGCAAAAATACTTCGCCTTCCGTTGGCAAAATCTCAGCGCCGATCACTTCGTCTTTGTCATCCAATTTGATTCCGTTGACACCCGCTGCAACCAATCCCATCGGGCGTACATCTTCTTCGCTGAATCGAATCGCCATGCCCTGCGCGGTGACAAGCAGAATATCCTTCTTGCCATTTGTCAAACCGACCCAGCCGAGTCGATCTCCTTCATTGACTTTTGCCAGCGTAAATGTTTGTGCGGATGGGCCGGGCAATTCACCGATTAAACTTTTCTTGACCATGCCGTTGTGTGTCGCCGTCAAAACGCAAGTGTCTTCGGGATATTCTGTTTTGCGTGCGGGGAATGCAAATACAGCCGCCAACGCATCGCCTTCTTCCAGCGGCGAGACTTTATAAAACGGTGCGCCATCATGCAGATGTTCATCCGTGCCGATTTCCGGGATGATATGCAATGCAATCGCTGCGGCTTTTCCGCTTTCGGTGACAAGATACAAAGTGTCTGTTGTTGATGCACGCACCAACCAACGCGGCGCGTCGTTGCCACTGTGACGCGGCGGCTTGTCTTCGTGAGTGCGTGCGATGATGCCTTCCGCGGTAATGCCAACGTAAACCATTTGCTCGGGGAGCAAATCCGTCGCGGTCAGCGCTGCGGACTTTTGTTTGCCGCCTTTCAGGTTCACGATCTGCGTGCGGCGGCGATCTCCAAATGCTTCTTTGACTCGCAATAATTCATCAGCTACCACGCCGCGCATTCGTTTCGCAGATTTCAACAAACCTTCCAAATCTTTGATCAACGCGCTGACTTCTTTATATTCCGTCTCGATCTTCTTGCGTTCGAGCGCGGCCAGTCGTCGCAGTTGCATGTCGAGGATGGCGTTGGCCTGGATCTCCGTCAGCTTGTAGCGCTTCATCATTTTGGCGCGCGCCGTTTCAACGTCCGCGGCGTTGCGGATGAGATTGATCAGTTCATCGAGATTCTTCAACGCGACCAAATATCCTTCGAGGATGTGTGCGCGCTGCCGCGCCTTTTCCAAATCGAATTCCGACCGGCGCTTGATGATCGTCAAACGATGTTCAAGATACACGCGCAAAGCCTGCTTGAGCGTCAACATGCGCGGCTCGCCGTCCACGAGTGCCAGCATGATGATGCTGAACGTGGACTGCATCGGCGTGCGTTTGTAAAGCTCGCGCAAAACCATTTCCGGTTCGGCGTTCTTTGTAAGCTCGATGACGATTCTCATGCCCTGACGATCCGACTCATCGCGCAGGTCAGCCAGACCTTCCATGTGACCTTCGCGCGCGAGTTCCGCGATACGCTCGATCAAACTGGACTTGTTGACGGTGTACGGCAATTCGGTGACGATGATGCGACTCTTGCCGCGCTCCATCTCTTCGATGTGGACTTTAGCCTGCACGGTTACGCGTCCGCGCCCGGACCCGTAAGCGGACTCGATTCCCTCCTCGCCTTTTTCCTGCACGATGACGCCGCCGGTTGGGAAGTCTGGCCCTTTGACGAATTCCATCAATTGATCGAGATCAATGTCATCGAGCTTTTCCCAGTGATCGAGAAGATAAACCAGCGCGTCAACGACTTCACCCAAATTGTGTGGCGGTATGGAGGTTGCCATGCCGACCGCAATTCCAGTCGCACCGTTGACCAATAGATTCGGAATCGCCGCGGGAAGGACGGATGGTTCTGTCAGCGTATCATCGAAGTTGGCGGTGAAGTCAACCGTATTTTTGTTAAGGTCGGCAAGCAAGTCAATCGCGGGCGAAGCAAGACGCGCTTCGGTGTAACGCATGGCTGCTGGCGGATCGCCGTCAATCGAACCGAAGTTGCCCTGACCATCCACGAGCATCGTTCGCATCGAGAAATCCTGCGCCAACCGCGCCATCGCTTCATACACTGCCGCGTCACCGTGCGGATGATATTTACCGAGCACTTCGCCAACGATACGAGCAGATTTCTTGTACGGAGTGTCGGCACGAATGCCCATGTCGTACATCGCGTACAGAATGCGCCGCTGGACGGGTTTGAGTCCATCGCGGGCATCGGGCAGCGCGCGCGCCACAATGACTGACATGGCGTAATCGAGATACGCCTGCTGCATTTCGTTATCAATGTCTATTTTACGAACGAGTCCAAGTTCCATAAAGGCTCCAAAGCCCCACCCGACTTCGGTCACCCTCCCCAAATTCAAAGAATTTGGGGAGGGTGGGGAGGGGCTGGTGAATGTATGTTCTATTTGCGTGCCTATCTTACGGGGAAAGATGCGCGGCGTCAAGTGGAAAGTCCCTCGTTCGATTTGAACAAGGGACTTTTATGTTTTGTTTTACTTTGTTGTAGCTTCTGAATTAATTCCCCAACTGACAATACGTTTGGGCGTAATACGAAATATCTCCGTGTCAAAGCCACGGCCGATTGACTCTCCGCCGTTCGTTAGCTCTTCGGCTTCACCGCGGACTTCGATGCCGCGCACCGTCCAGGGATTCACGGAAACAATATCATCTACCACCACGAGGACGGGGTGCCCCTCGCGGATCTCTTGGGCGTCAATGACCCGGGTGAAAGCCACTAGCCGATTGCCCCTTCCATCTCAAACTTAATCAAGCGGTTCATTTCAACCGCAAACTCCATGGGCAATTCCCGGGTAAAGGGCTCAATGAAGCCCATGACAATCATGCGGGACGCCTCTTCCTCGGATAGGCCGCGGCTGGTGAGGTAGAACAGCGCTTACTCGCTCACCTTGGTAACCGTGGCCTCATGCTCCATCTCCACGTTGGCATTCGACACTTCACTGTAGGGGATGGTGTCGGACGTGGATTCGTCGTCCATAATCAGCGTGTCACACTTGACGTTCGCTTTGGATTCGGCAGCATCCGGGGCGAAGTGCACCAAGCCGCGGTAGGTAGTTTTGCCACCGTGCTGGCTGATGGACTTCGACACGATGGTGGAG